>JAAYJI010000311.1 GCA_012523015.1 Candidatus Hydrogenedentota bacterium | reverse complement strand
GCCCTGGTCACCGATGACGGGGGGGGTATGCCCTTGACGCCCGAGGTGCACGCGGGCCTGGAATTGTCACCCGCCCGGTTCAATGAAATCAAATCAACCTATGCTCGCGTGATTCATGATTTCCTGCCCGAATTGACAAGCCATGCCTCCACCTGGCACTCGGATCAGTGGGTGGATCAGAACCTCGCCCGCATGACCGATCATCTCGATGAAGCCTTGGACCGTTGGCGCCGCCTCTATCGCTCCGCCCGCGAACTGCTCACACGGGCCACGCAGAAAATCGAAAGCGGCCTGCTCAGCCTGGGCAGTGATGAATATCGGAAATACAAGCGCAACCAGGACCAGGCCACTCGCCAGTTGGATCTCCTGCGCAACCAGCATTGCGGTGGCGCGTCGGAACTCTCCGAATTCTACCCCTATCGCTACCTGGCCTCGGAAGGATTCCTGCCCGGCTACAATTTCACCCGGCTGCCCGTGCGCATCTTTCTCCCCACCAGCGATTCCTCCGGGGAGTTTATTTCCAGGCCCCGGTCCATTGCCCTGCGCGAATTCGGCCCGCTCAATATCATCTATCACAACGGCCGCGCCGTTGGCAAGACCATCAACCTTACCACGCAAGTGCTGCATTTCGCCTTCATTACCCGCGGCGGCCAGGGGCTTATTGCCGCGCCTCATCAGGGGCATCTTGATACGGTCATTGAGGAAATCGAGTTCCAACTTGACCACAACGACGACCTGATGAACAGCGTTGCGATCACGAAATACGGCAAACCAAAGATTCATCGGAAGCCCTACTTCCGACTGGAATTCACCAATGGCAGCATCCTCTACTTCCGGCCGGCAGGCGCCTATGGCGATGCGTTCCGGTCGCTGCATGTGGACCGCATCTGGGTGGATGAGGCCGCATGGCTGAGCGAACGGGCGTGGAAAGCGTTGCGGCAGTGTCTTAACGCCACAGGCACGTTGCGCATCTATTCAACGCCTAATGGGCTGCGGAACACGACCTACTACCGACTCACCTTCTCCGAGCAGTTTACCGTGTTCCGGTGGCCTTCCTGGTTGAACCCGCACTGGAGCGAAGAGCGCGAAGCGGAACTCCTGGAATTCTACGGCGGACGCGATACTTCCGGTTGGCAACACGAGGTCGCGGGCGAACACGGTAAGCCGTCCTATGGCGCCTTCAACGTCGAGCAGTTCAACCTCTGCCGGCAGGATGTGCTGGAATACCGCAAGATTGTCATCACCGATTCGGAACTGCGCGACTGTTCGGACGAAGAAGCGACCCACGACCGACTGGAAATGCTGCTTAACCTGACGCCACAGACGGGCGTGTACTGGATCGGCGGCGACCTCGGGTATACCAACGACCCAACGGAGCTCGTGGTATTCCATGAGGTCGAGGTGGGTGAACGCAAGGTGTTGCGGCTTGTACTGCGCCTGCACCTGGAGCATGTAGCCTATCCACATATCGCGCAGACCATCGCGCTTCTGGAACGGTATTACACGCCCATGGGTATCGGCGTGGACAACGGCGGCAACGGCCTGGCCGTGGTGCAGGAGTTGCTGACGCTTGACAAATACAAGGAACTTGGGCTGGAAGGACGGCTCAAAGGCTACGATTTCGGCGGCATGACCCGGCTTGCCGTGCGCGATGGCCGCGAGGTCAAAAAGCGCACCAAGGAACTGATGACCAGCATTATCAACGGCGCGCTGCAACGGAAACAACTCGTGCTGCCCGCCGAAGATATGGACATCGAGGATCAGTTCACGACACATACCTACACCCTGCGAGACGGCAAGGTTGTTTATTCAAAAGGCAACGACCATATCATTGACGCTATCCGCTGCGCCCTGCTGATCCGGGAAGAGGAAAGCCTCGACCAGTGTGACGATGAGGTAGTCTCGCTGAAGCCGGTGCTCACCGACCCGGTATTCATCTGAACCATAAGTTGACAAAAGTTAACAAATCGGGTATGATATAGGTATGGGAAAGACACTCAACATAGAATCCGTACGGACCGCAATGCGTGAACAAGGTCGTAATCAGGCGTGGATAGCCAAAGAAATCGGGGTCACTCGTGCCGCAGTGACCAAGTGGCTAAACTTGGAGGATTTTCCGAGGCCAGACAAACTCCTGAAACTCGGCACGTTACTTAAACTCAGTTTCAAGCAACTGGTCAAGGAATCAGACGATCCGATGGAGCCGGTGGTGGCCTTTCGGCGCAAAGGTGGGCGAAAGACTACACAGGATCATTTGGAGCGGGCAAAGCACATGGGAGTACTGTTGCGCCATTTGGCCGCCTTGCTTCCCTTTGATCAACTAGCACGCCCCGCAACCTTGCGCAACCCCAAATGTGAATATCGCTATCTTCAGCAAGTTGCGATAAAGATCCGACAGGAAATAAATATCCAGGATACAAAGCCTGTTCAATTCCGGGATCTCATTGACCAGTTCGCACAGCTTCATGCGGTCATCGTCCCCGTTCTCTGGGGCGACAAAAGCCATCATGAAAACGCCCTTCACATCTACCTTCCGGACTCCATGACCACCTGGGTTTATCTGAACCTGGACAGCAACATTCATGACTTCAAATTTTGGATGGCACATGAATTGGGGCATGTTTATGCACCCGCACTCTGTGAAGACGCAGGCGAGGATTTCGCTGATGCTTTCGCGCAGGCACTTCTTTTCCCGGAAGCAAGCGCCCACGCGGCGCACGATGACTTGAGCAATATCCGCGGGAAAGGAGCGCGGATTAACCGCATCAAGGATATCGCGCGGGAGTATGGGATTTCGCCGACCACCGTGAATCTCGCCCTCAAGGAGTATGCGCGAGAACACGATGTTGCGTCTGTCGACGTGGGAAGAGATATTTACGCTGCTTCGACGAACTTCAACAAAGAATTCAGCACCGTTTCGGGGCTCTTGTTCCCTCAGATGCCGCCAAGCGCGAAGCAATACATATCCGTATGCCATGAGGATTTCCAAAGTCCTTTCTTCGACGCACTTCAACGATATGTCCGTTCAACGAATGTCTCAGCGGGTTTCGTGGAAACTGTACTGCAACTTCCGCTGCGAGACGCGATGGAAATCGTTGAGGAGCTTCGATGAATGGCTCACACCAATATCCCCCTCGATAGCAATGCTTATTTTCGGCTTGCGAGAAGCATTCATCCTCTCCTCAACCAAGAATTCGGGGACACCAAGCGGTACCGCCTATATGTCATTGCCGACTTGGAAAAGGAATTTGCCAGAAGTAGGCGTTTGCAGAACAAATTCAGTTGGGTAGACGCTCAGGAATATCGCGACAATCGGGCGTGTAAGATCCAAATCTCGCGAAAAGAGCAGAAAGTAATCAAGCAAACCTACGACTACATTGCTAACCATGCACGCTCAGAAGGTTTGGGGACTTCCTACGTGGACATAATGGCCCTGGTCACGGCGCATGTGCTGGATATTCAGATTGTGACTGACGATCAGGATATGCTCGCTCTTGCGGATGCTTTTGGCATAGCCACATCAACCACGCTGGGACTCATGCACCTGATGCTCGACACAAAGCATATCGAAATGGATGTGGTTCGCCAGATATGTGAGTATTGGCAATACGAGCGCGATATTCCGGCCAACTTTCGGCGAGACTATTCGACGCTTTTCGGGGAAGATCCGCCTCCCCCGTTTTAGTCGCCAAAAGAAGGTTTGAGCGACGAGTTTACCGCAGTGTGGCTGACCGCACGGACCAATCGGCACTTCTTCGCGCCCCCATACAAAGCACGGCCTTTCCAAGGACCGGTTCGAACAGCATACGCCTCGGAAAGCCCGTTTTCAGTCACACCTCACGGAAGTTCCAGGATTCATATACTAAATGCAACAGTAGGGTCCGAAGCCCTTTTCTGTCGGAGCCGTTCGTCGCGGCCTCTTTATGCCGCAGGTTCTTGGCGCCTGTCAAGGTGGAACCCCTTGGGGATCTTGAG
>JAAYJI010000310.1 GCA_012523015.1 Candidatus Hydrogenedentota bacterium | reverse complement strand
CTCAAGATCCCCAAGGGGTTCCACCTTGACAGGCGCCAAGAACCTGCGGCATAAAGAGGCCGCGACGAACGGCTCCGACAGAAAAGGGCTTCGGACCCTACTGTTGCATTTAGTATATGAATCCTGGGCGCTTGGCTTTCTCTCCTGCGAACCGATTATATTCCTATCCATGAATTGACTCCATATAAAGACTGTGGTAGCATTAATTTCACGGCACGCCTGTTTCTTATCAACAAAAACCGGAATCACACGATGCATACGAACCAAACACGTTGTACGATAGGTTGTTTCTCCTTCAAAGCAGTTATGATCCTACTGCTGTGCAGCTTGGCGCCGACCGGTAGTTCATGGGGAGCAAATAGTGGAGGTACCACGGCCTTTATTGCCGTAGAGCGTGATTTAGACCATATGGATGTCCATAATGCGGCGGCTTGGGAGGCGGCGCAGACTCTGACAAAGGCTACCTTGCTTTTTTACGACGGCAAGGGCGGATTCTTGGATTCTTCCGGAGCCCAGCGCAGCCTCTCAGACTTTCAGGTGGTCTGGCATCATCAAGGCGATTCCGTTCGTCGCAGCCCGCTCCATGGCGGCGCGGGGCTGCAGGCGATCTTGGCTTTTGCTCGAGAAGGCGGCGCTGTACTGCTGTCAGGCGGCGCTGTGGGTATGGTGGATTACGCAGGTTTGGAACCGGATGTCTCGGTACAGCGCCACACCCTGGAGCATCACCGTGACCCCGCTTTTATGATTCCTGTAATTCCTTCCCATCCTGTATTTTCCGGATTATCGATTGAATCGGGATGTATCGGAATCAGCGAAGGCGGTTGTCCGGCTGTGGCAGATTTTTATTGGGGCGGTCCCGCCAACGCCATGGTATTGGGCAATACGCCCGCCGGTGTGGAACGGCCGTTGGTGGAGTATGCCCTTGGTTCGGGAAAGCTGATTGGCTTTGGCTGGCGATGGCCCGATTATGCAGACAAAAACAATGTGTACCGCGACAATTTGCTCCGATTAACAGAAAATATATTGACTTATCTGGCAGATCGTGACGCGTGGCGGCCCGTCGTGATTCCCACACAATTCCCGGGCTTTGGCTCCGATGAGAGAGCGGGAATTGAAGCGAAACGGTGGCGTGCATTGCAGGATGCTCTGGAAGATCTCATCGATTCTTTTGGAGAAGACTATCCTCATGGCGCAGACTATTTGGCAGAACTCGCCGCTTTGGAAAGGGAGCAAACTGCCTTGCCTGCAGAGGCGGAACCTGCCGCGTTCAAAGAGATAAAGGATCGCTTCCAAACACTTCAACGGCAAGCCTTGTTACTGGATAATCCGCTTATCGATTTCGATGATTTGCTGGTCATCCGCAGGCGTGCCGATGCCTTGGGACTGCCTACAAATTATCACGGCAACACCGATATAGCGCCCACGGGCTATGAAAATACCCTAGAGTCCTTGCCGATTAAAGGCGGCTCAACGCAGGTTGTATTCCGTCCTGAAGAAGATCTTTTCATCGGCGATGTGGATTTATATTATGACGGACGGAAAGCGCTGTTGTCTATGCCTGATACTGAAGGGCGCTGGGATATTGTGGAGTACGATTTTGATGCCGCAGCGCTCACGGCTTTATCGCCCATTCCCGATGCCGACGTTTCCAATTATGACGCCTGCTATTTGCCTGATGACCGCATTATCTTTACGTCCACTGCCCCGTATATTGGGGTACCCTGTGTAGGGG
>JAAYJI010000309.1 GCA_012523015.1 Candidatus Hydrogenedentota bacterium | reverse complement strand
GCTTTACTCTGCCTATGCCCGCGGTAAAAATGCCAAAGAGCTTGCCGTTGTTTTGGGTGAGTCTGCCTTGAGTGAAGTGGATCTCCTGTATGTGAAATTTTCCGATGCCTTCGAAGACCGTTTTATCCGACAAGGAGAAGACGAAAACCGAACGATCGAAGAAAGCCTGACGATTGGTTGGGATTTGTTGGGAATGCTTCCCAAAAGCGAGCTGAAGCGTGTTCGTGAAGAATTTATCGAGCAATACTATCCTGCTAAAGCCTAAGCAGATCACCCAGGAAGGAATATTCAGAAGATGCGTCTTGCTGTAAATCCTACCCGTATGGAAATGTTGAAGTTGCGTAAACGCCTTGCCGTTGCGCAGCGTGGACATAAATTACTCAAAGATAAACTTGACGGGTTAATGAAAGATTTCGGGGAAATTGTCGCCAGCTATAAAGAGTATCGTTTGGCGATCGACAAAGAACTGCCCGAAGTATTGAAACTCTTTGTGCTTGCAGAAGCGACCTCGTCGCGCCTTGTTTTGGAAGATGCTTTGGAAGTAACCCGTCAGGAACTGTTCATCGAAGAGAAGCATAATCGTGTGATGAGTGTGTTGATTCCTCATCTTGATGTTACTTTTGGTAAAAGCTTGGGCGGCTATTCCATGGTTCATACATCTGCAGAACTGGATAAAGCCATATCTGGACTAAAAAAATTCTTGCCCCGATTACTAAAAATGGCGGAGCTGGAAGAAACAGTTCGGCGCATGTGCCAAGAAATTGAAAAGACCAGAAGGCGCGTGAATGCTTTGGAACATACCATGATCCCTCGGATGCAAGAGACGATCAAGTATATCAACAGCAAACTGGATGAAATGGAACGATCCACCACGAGTCGGCTGATGAAGATTAAAGAACAGCGTTTGGCACTGGACAATCAATAAGAGTCTATACCCTTCATGCGTAGTTGAATGCTGTGGAGAGCTGTTCACACAGAGGTGGTTTTAAGGAATATTTGGCATTGACCGATGCTTCTCCTTTTGACATCAGGTCTCTGTTAATGGTATAAAAGAAGTCCTGCACTATTTTAGGCGTTTCTGCGAATCATCTTTTCGATTCAAATAAAAAACTTACTGCCCACTTTTTTCGGAATCAATATCAGGATATTGTGCCTATGCTTATCGGTAGTCAATCTACTAGTACGCTTATGGATGTCTTCCGTATCGGTATGACCGAAGTCATACGTGCCACCGGATTACCTCAAGAAGCGACATTTATCGCCAATAATTGTAAATTGATCGCTAAAGGAAAAGACCTCGCCAACCGCATTGATTCGCTGAGGATTCTTTTCACACCGCGCGAAGGTGTTGATCCCAAAGAGATAGAAAATGCTATCAGTGAGGCTCGCCTTGGAACGCTTTTCAAGTTTGAAGATAATCTTGTCAAAATTACGATTCCTCCTTTTGAATGGCGGCAGCTGCCCGTATTAGCGCCCTTAGACGGTATTGTTGATAAATATGTTGCCACGAGCCTGCGTTCTGAAACGTGGGAGCTCCAAGTCGCGAAGTATGTCGATCACGGCTTTAATATCAACGTGTTGATTGAGCGGATGAAAGCGCGCAACGCTTCTGACCTTCATCTGCGTGCCGGTAACCGGCCTTTTATTAGTGTTGACAACGATCTGGAACCCCTCGAAGATATGCCGATCATTTCCAAAGAAGACATGACCTTGTTCATGATTCAGCTTGGCGGAGAATCGGAGCTGCGCTTGCTCGAAACGGAACGGGAATCCAGCTTTCAATACCACGCCGCAGGCATTGGATATCTTCGTTGCAGTGGTTATATCAAAAGCAGCGCTATGGCGCTTGCATTGCGCTTGATTCCTGAATCGCCCTTGCCTTTTGAAGCCCTTAATATTCCTGATGTGGTTAAACGAGTTTGTCATAAGCACAGAGGGCTCTTTTTGGTTTGTGGTGTGACGGGCAGCGGTAAATCAACAACCCTTGCCGCCATGATTGACTATATCAATGAGCGGCGCCGCAGCCATATCATTACTATTGAAGACCCTGTCGTATACGTGTATACCGACAAAAAAAGCATTATCTCGCAGCGTCAAGTTGGACGGGATACCCACTCCTTTGGCAACGCGCTTCGCGGCTCATTGCGTGAAGACCCGGATGTCATTCTGGTCGGTGAAATGCGCGACATGGAAACCATTCGTGCCGGGTTGAGTGCCGCGGAAACAGGTCACCTTGTTTTCAGTACACTGCACACCACAACCGCTGTGGATACGATTAACCGCATGATTAGTTACTTCCCGCAAAATGAACGTGACTTGATCCGGCAGGAAATCGCGTTTACCTTGCAAGGTGTGGTCTGTCAGCGCTTGTTGAAAAAAGTTGGCGGCGGTCGTATTCCCGCTGTAGAAATTCTGTTGGGCGGTATGCCTATTGTCCGTGATGCCATCCTTGATGGCGATTTAGACAAACTTCATGGTATCATTGAAGTAGATAGTGACATGCGCAGTTTTGATCAATATGCTGTTGAGTTGTATCAAAAGGGGCTTGTTAATAAGGAAGAGGCAATCAGCGCATGTAGTAACGAAGAGGGATTTCAGCGTATTATTTCCGGCATTAAATCGTCAGAAGGGCGTAGATTGCTTAAGTAGCGGATTGCCCCTACACCATGTATGCCTCTTTATACTCTTGTCAGCATAGACTGTGATATACGATTTGTTAACAGTCCGATTCGACGGTCTCAATACCTTGGGGGAATCGGAACTTTGTTTCTCCCTATGGAATGCCAGACATAAATTGACGCAGCATTTACTTTCCATGCAATCATTATGAACACATCATTTTATCTTATCGACGCAATGGCTTTTGCCTTTCGTGCTTTTCATGCCATTAGTGCCAATCTAACGGACAATCAGCAACGACCTACAAACGCCATATTTGG
Organism: Candidatus Hydrogenedentota bacterium; assembly: GCA_012523015.1. Lineage (NCBI taxonomy): Bacteria > Pseudomonadati > Candidatus Hydrogenedentota > Candidatus Hydrogenedentota bacterium. Next base: position 7,001 of record JAAYJI010000309.1, on the reverse strand, counting down.
CTTTACGCGGATCCTTCTCAAGATACTCAAGGAACAAAAGCCCGATTATATTGCTGTTGTTTTTGACGCTCCCGGAAAAACATTTCGTCATGAGTTATATCCGGAATACAAAGCGAACCGTGCTGCCGCGGCACCGGAGTTTATCGAACAAATCCCACGGATGCATGATGTGGTCCGTGCCATGAATCTTCCCTTAACCCTTCTGCCCGGCGTAGTGGCAGACGATGCGATTGGCACGCTGGCTCGGGCCGCTGAAAAACAAGGTCATGACGTGGTCATTGTAAGCGGCGACAAAGATTTGCTGCAATTGGTGAGCGACAAGGTTCATATGATGGATCCGGGCAAAACCAAGGGGCCGGAAAAATGGACACCTGCGGAAGTGGAGGAGCGCTTCGGCGTGGGGCCAAAATATGTGCCTGATGCCTTGGCATTGATTGGTGACAGCGCCGACAACATTCCTGGTGTGCGTCTAATCGGCCCTATGAAAGCGAAGAAGCTCTTGTCCGAATACGGAACACTAGAAGAACTTTATGCTCATGTGGAGGAACAGAAGGGGAAACAACGGGATTACCTAATCGAAGATCGAGAACAGGCCTTTTTCGCGCGCACCTTGATCACGGTTAAGACCGATGTCGAAATGGATACCGATCTCGACGCCTATCAACGCCAAGCTTGGGATTTGGACATTTTAGCCGCGTGTTTTACGGAACTCGGTTTTCATTCTATCCTCGAAGAAATTAGCAGTAACAAATCCGAAACTGAGCCTCCCCAAAACTACAGCCTGATCCACAACCGCAAAGAACTGAGGGGTCTCGTCGAAAAACTTTCCCAATGCGACGTCTTCGCTTTGGATACCGAAACAACCCATGTGCATCCCATGCTTGCTGATTTGGTGGGTATTTCGCTTTCTATGGAAGCGGGAACCGCTTTTTATATTCCGGTGAATCATGGAAACGGGGATCTTGAAAGTCTGATGACCGACACCGACGATCCGGAAGTTTCCGTAACCTTGCAAGATGTGTTGGATCTATTAAAGCCCCTATTCGAAAATCCCGCCATTGGGAAAATAGGGCACAATATTAAGTACGATATGATTGTGTTGAAACGCAGTGGTATCGATTTACAAGGGGTCACCATGGACACCATGCTTGCCTCTTATTTGACTGAGCCCTCCCGATTAAGGCACAATTTAGACGAGTTAAGCCTTCATCACCTCAATCATAAAGCGATTCCCATTTCTGATTTACTTGGCAAGGGAGCGCAAGCCCGCACCTTTGATCAAATCCCTCTGAATCAGGCCGTTGAGTACGCTTGTGAAGAAGCAGACCTTTCACTTCGACTGGAACATGTGTTCCGCCCCCGTCTTTCTGAACTGGGGCTCAATGGGTTGTTAAACGAGATCGAAATTCCCCTCATCTACGTGCTTGCCGGTATGGAGATGCAGGGTATTTCCATTGACGTTAATCTCTTTAACAGGCTGCACCGGGAACTGGTCGAAAATTTATCGACACTTGAATCTAAAATACATGATCTGGCGGGAGAAGCTTTTAATATTAATTCGCCCAAACAGCTGCAGCATATTTTGTACGAGAAAATTGGGCTGACGCCGTTGCGAAAAAATAAAAGCGGTTATTCCACCGATGTGGATTCGTTGGAGGCGCTGGCAAGTGAGCATCCCCTTCCCGAGGCGGTTCTGGAATACAGAAGCCTCGAAAAGCTGCGCGGTACCTATGTGGAAGCCTTACCAAAATTGGTGAACCCGCAAACGGGACGTATTCATACCTCTTTCAACCAAGCCGTTGCGGCAACGGGCCGATTGTCCAGCAGTACACCGAATCTCCAAAACATTCCAACGCGAACAGATCTGGGCAAGCAAATCAGGGAAGGCTTTATTGCGAGCAGCCCCACGAAGCGGCTCATATCAGCGGATTACTCACAAATTGAATTGCGTATTTTGGCGCATTTGACGGGTGATGAAACCTTGCGCACTGCTTTCGCCTCTGATGCCGATATTCATAAAGAGACTGCGGCACGTATTTTTAATGTTGCGCCCGAAGCAGTGACTGCGGACATGCGCCGACAAGCGAAGGCCGTTAATTTCGGGGTTATCTATGGTATGGGGGATTTTAGCTTAGCAAAATATACGGGATTAGACCGAAATCAGGCCAGAGCTTTTATCCAGCAATATTTTGATACCTATCCCGGCGTGGCGAAATGGCTTGAAGAAGTCAAAGAACTTTGCCGAAAACAAGGCTATGTGACAACACTGATGAATAGACGTCGATACATTCCCGATATCAATAGTACCCGCTCAATGGCCCGTGCCGCCGCAGAACGGGTGGCAATCAATACACCGGTGCAAGGTTCGGCAGCGGACATTATCAAGATTGCCATGGTTCGGATGTACCAAGCTTTACAAGCCTATCCTGCGCAAATGTTGGTACAGGTTCATGATGAATTGGTCGTGGAATCTGAAGAGGCATGCGCGGAAGAGGTGGCAGCATTAATGCGCTCAATTATGTGCAGTGCTGTGGAATTATCTGTGCCGCTCAAAGTGGATACGGGCATTGGATTCAATTGGGCAGAGATACACTGAGGAACGATTCCTCTTACCATAAACAGTAGTTACGATATTTAGTTTTGAAAATGATAATGATTGCATTTCAAGGAAATAGCAAGGAAAGGATTGTATATGCCTGAACATACTGCTTCAGACACACCTCGTAGTCATCGCCCTGGAAATCCCAAACGAAAAGGACCCTCTACTTCTCGTAATCCGCAAGGAAAATCAGGTAAACCAAGGCACGGCGGACAAGGTCATTCTCAGCGTCGTCCTGCAATCTTGGATGTGGCGAATGAGCCTATGCCGGAACCCGGTGATGGTCCGGAAATTGCCATAAAAGATATGAAAGCCATGACCATGCGGCAACTGAATGATCTTGCCGAACAGCTGGGACTGCGCGAATATGGGGGCCTTAAAAAGCAGGACCTTATTTTCAGGTTGTTGCAGGCGAGCATCGAAAAGTCAGGTTCTGCTTATGGTGAGGGCACCCTTGAAATCTTAACCGATGGTTTCGGTTTCCTTCGTTCGCCGGACTATTCCTATTTGCCCGGTCCGGATGATATCTATGTGTCCCCCTCGCAAATACGCAAATTTGGTCTTCGTACAGGAGACAGCGTAACCGGTCATGTGCGCCCGCCGAAAAGCGGGGAACGGTATTTCGCATTGCTTAAAGTGGAATCGGTCAATGGCGAAAGCCCCGACGAGGCGTATAAACGCATCAACTTTGATAATCTGACCCCCCTCCATCCTGATAAGCGCCTGCGCTTGGAAACGACACAAGACGAAATCGCAATGCGGATCATGGATTTGATTTCGCCCATAGGCAAGGGACAGCGCGGTTTAATTGTTGCCGCGCCCTTTACCGGTAAGACCGTATTGCTTCAAAAAATTGCCAATAGCATTGTCGTCAACCATCCGGAAACAACAGTCATTGTGTTGCTCATTGATGAGCGCCCCGAGGAAGTTACAGACATGCAGCGTTCTGTACAAGGGGAAGTCATCGCGTCTACATTCGATGAGCCGCCCGAACGGCACGTACAAGTTGCTGAAATGGTACTCAACAAGGCCAAACGCTTGGTAGAACACAAACGGGATGTCATTATCCTTCTTGACTCTATTACGCGCCTTGCCCGCGCTTACAACGTCATTGTCCCCGCTAGCGGAAAAGTATTGTCCGGTGGTGTCGATTCTAATGCCTTGCAGCGGCCGAAGCGCTTCTTTGGCGCGGCGCGCAATATCGAAGAGGGCGGCAGCTTGACCATCCTTGCCACGGCTTTGATCGAAACAGGAAGCCGCATGGACGATGTCATTTTTGAGGAATTCAAAGGCACGGGCAATATGGAGCTCCATTTGGATCGTCGTCTCATGGAAAAACGTGTCTTCCCCGCCATTGATGTCAACAAGTCGCGTACCCGTAAAGAAGAATTGTTGATTACGCAAGAAGAATTGGAACGGATCTGGCTGCTCTTTAGAGTGTTGAGTTCCTTGGAATCCACCGAAGCGGCAGACCTGCTTATTGGAAAGCTCAAGAAAACAAAATCCAATGAAGATTTCTTGGCCTCCATACAAAAAATGTAAGAGCGCTTTGGCGCGGAAAGCGAAAGCGAGACAGCCTTCGGGCGTGAATGGAAGCATCGCGGTTAAGGTGGGATGCTTCCGAGTGAGACAATCATGGAAACTTGGCATAAGAGCGATATTCTTTTTGACGGGAAAGTGTTTCGCCTTCGTGTAGGTTCAGTACTGCTGGATACGGGAGAAACAGCCTACAGAGAGGTGGTCGAACATCCCGGCGGTGTTTGTGTGCTGCCCTATACCGGAAAAGAGTTCATCCTGCTCCGTCAGTTTCGGATTGCCCACAATAGAGTTCTTATTGAGGCTCCTGCCGGAAAACTTGAACCCGATGAAACGCCTGAGGAATGTGGGCGCAAAGAGTTGCGGGAAGAAACGGGTTTTGTAGCCGACCAATTCATATCATTGGGGCAGGTGCTGCCCTCCGTGGGGTTCTGCAATGAAATCATCCACCTCTTTCTGGCAAAAGGGCTGCGCCACGTGGGAGCCGAACTCGAACCGGAAGAGCGTATCGAAACCTTCACAATGACCGTGGAAGAGGCACGCGAACAAATGGCGGGGATTGGGTTTGAGGACGCCAAGACCCATGTGATTGTTCACCGTGCTTTAAATTATTTAGAGCCGACCCTAAGCGCTTAACCTGAGCGATTAATACCGGCGCAAAATAAACTCCTTTTCGCTTGTCTACTATTCTTTGGGGAAAACACTATTCGTGTAGGACTGTAGAAAAATATTTTTAAATAATCTAGAGCTTTGTGATATAAGGTTTAAAGATAGGTTCTTGTTATAAAGTTGAACTGAGATAGCCTAGAAGATGGGCGGAAAGAATGGGGGGCATATGTCAAGAGATTCAACAACCTTTAGCTTGCCTTATTTCAAAGAAGACGTATTAGAACTTGCCTGCCAAATTGCAGTTAACCATGACTTTGCAATTACAAGCTTAAACGAGTCGGGGTTTACAGCAAAAGAAGCTTTTACAATGGGGTTTACCTGGCCGGTTACACTTGAGGCACGATTCAAAAATGAGGGAGGCGGCACAAGAGTCACGTTAAACGGGTCAAACTTCGGGTTGGGACCGGTCCAAATGAATCATGTTCAACGGTGCATGACTAAGGTCAAAAACGAATTAGTTAACTCCGTAGGCGCCATGTTAATTCAAGAGGTCGTATATCCGGAATTTCCTTTAGAAGAAGATGAAATGACGATGCCGCTACGAACGAATGGTTATTATTCCACACAAGAGGATTATAGTTTGAAGGAAAAATATTCATCATTTCTCAACGAGTTATCGTCAGATCAGGTAAGAATTGTCGGTTACAGTATTGGTGCTATAGTCGGGGCCATCGTTATATACAAATATGCACAACTCTTTTTTGGTATCAGTCTCCTCATTTGTATAGCTTGGACATTAGAGATGCTCGGCTTCATCAAAGTGGCGAAATGGAGTATTTTTGGACGACTTAAACAAAAATCAAAAACGGGCTATGAGGCTTTGGGGATCATCTCGTATATCGTTTTGGTGATTGCTTTTATCTTCCTAAAAGTATTGTAAGGCTATGGGAAAGAGGGTGAGTCCGCACAAACAGGGCGTGGCGTCGTGGCGCTTCCCAGGGAAGCCGCAATTCTGCAGCTGTGATATACTAGCGGAAATCCTCTCTTTATCAATCAAAGCTTAGCCCATCATGAAAATTTGTTTGCTCAATGTACTGCACGACGGCCGCGACAAACGGATGTACTATAAACTTGCCCGAAGTCTTGCCGAAGCCGGTCATGAAATCATTTCTATCGCTCCCCTTTCAAATGCTTCTCTAGGGCAGACGGATTGGGTGCAATTTATAACCGTGCCGCCGGTGAATCGTTTTTTGGACCGCTTTATCACCATCTTTCGATTAATAAGACTGGGGCGGAAGCAGCGTGCCCAGATCTATATTGCTCCCGAACCCGAGTCGTGGATGGCTGCCTTATGCATCAAAATGCTGAGCAGAACGAAGGTCGTGCTGGACATGCATGAACATATCCCCAGCGAATTTTCCAAATTCTTTCCTTCCTTTTTTCGAAAAGCCATTGAACAGCTTTGCATCGCTTTCATGCGTTTCTGTGCGCGCTTTACCGACCTCATTATCTTGACGCGGGATAGTTTTGATGTCTTTTGGCAAGGGTTGAAAACACCCCGTGTAACCGTCATCAACACGAATCATTTGCAGCCTTTATGCAGAGATATTCCGGAAGAACTGAGCGCCGAATTCGCAGGAACGCCAACCCTGATCCATCAAGGAATCTTCGGCGATATTCGCGGCTCTTACCAGTTATTGGCGGCCATGAAAATCGTGCGGGAACAGCTTCCCGATGCGCGCTGTATCGTGTTGGGAGATTATGTCTATGGAGATAAAGAGGCTTTTCAAAACGCCATTATTTCAGAAGGCCTTGAACACGCCCTTATCATGATTGATCGGGTTCCTTTTGAGCAGGTTCCCGCTTACATAGCCGTGTCGCAAGTGGGACTGATCCTTTTTCAGCCCGGCCTGCCCAATCATAAGCTTGCCATGCCTCATAAACTGTTTGATTATATGCGTGAAGCGAAAGCGGTAATCGTCCCCGATTTTTCTGTAGAGATCGCCCATATCGTAGCCGAGTCAGACTGTGGTTTGCTCGTTGACAGCACGAGCCCCGAGCGTATCGCGGACGCCATGCTTTACTTGTTGCAGAATCCTGATAAAGCCGAAGAATTGGGTCACAATGGGCGCGTGGCAGTGGAAAATAAATATAATTGGCAGGAAGATGAACGTCGTTTACTCCAAGCCATCGGGCGTTTAGGATAGCTATGGGTGGAATTGCCGGCATAGTGGGTCATCCCCAATTTGATCTGGTT
>JAAYJI010000308.1 GCA_012523015.1 Candidatus Hydrogenedentota bacterium | reverse complement strand
TCCCTGTGCTGTTTGATGAAATTCCACGACATCTGCTTGTCCGGTCAATCCGAATCGGAGCGAGCGGAGGCGGAGCCCTCGTGTGGTCTGCACGTCTCCTCTCGTCTCCTCCTCGTTTTGGTGAACCCGTTCATGAAGATGATTGCCTTCCGCGGTTAAGCGATTGTCTTCCCATTGGCACTCGATATGGATCAGTGCCCACTGTCGCTCACAGAAGAATAATTTCTGTAAACCGGAAATTAGCAACAAATCATCTTCTTCATACATGGCCGTATTAGACGATCTCCCGATGGGTAATACCATTAGGTATATTCTCTTTGTCAATGGTTAGTTCATAATCTTTAAAAGAACGGGGCAGCATAGTCTTATCTTTCTGCTGTATCTGTACGAGATCAAACAATTGGTGAGCGGGAGCATTGCCCAAAGGATCAGCATGTTCAAATACAATAAGTTTCCGAGTCGCCATTTCTCCCCGTGCAGCGGAGCGGTCATGTTCAAACATAAATTTCATGGCCTGCCAGAGCAGATCGAGATCTTCCTCGGAGAATCCGGTCTGTTTTGCAAGAAATGGCGATATAAACCCATGGGCCACATAGAGACCATAGGAAACGGTGTTTTTTCTGCCCATGGTACGGTTATCACCACTTTGACTTTGCGCTTCCTTTTCGCTAGCTACGGCCATACGGGTGATACTGTGTTCGAGCGTAACAATGCGATCCACGGATCGGCCAAAGGTAAGTTGGACGGGTCCGCGCACCTGTCCGGCATTGGCACCGGTACTTAATACAGCGCCGAAAGCACGTATATCAAAATACTTTGCACACATTTGAGTACGTGCGTCTTCAATTTCTTTATCTTTTCCTTTCCGGGCCGTTTTAAGTTTTTTTTCATTTCCTTCGTCGGGCGAGGACTTATAGAGATCAACTCCTATCTCTTCATAGGCTTTTTCAATAAGCAGATTGAGGATGGCTTTTTCTTTAATGAAGATATCAAAGCCCGGCGCTTCATTTTTAGTGAGTTGAACAAAGTTTCGAATTTTACGCTTGATACAGACATCGGTAACGAGTCCGGCACCTGTTTCCGGGTCAATGCGGGGCAGATTCCCGGCATCGGGATCACCATTAGGATTACCGTCTTTGACGTCAAAGACCAACACAAAGTCATAGCGTTTTTGAATGGGACTACTCATCTTATTATTCTCCTTCTATGGGTTAAAGTTCTTCATTGTTGGGGTTGCCGGATGTGTCATCCTTTATTTTGGTGGTAAAAAAATCCTGCCTCTGGTGATAATAGCCAATTGCAAAGCGACCTTGATCATTGAGTGATAAATGGGTGGGAAAATCTGTGATCCCTTTCATAATTTCTCCGATCAAGCGTTCTAAATTAACCCGCCTCCCTTGGTTTTCAAGTTTAGATAAATGATGATTTTTGAGGCGCATCAGATTCGCGAATACAGCAACAGGCGTGCCCGACGCAGCCCCGTAAAAGCGATCTCTAATAGTGGCATTAAGCCCGGGATTGGCTTCTTCTTGGATTTTTTCCAAGGTGGCGAAAAGTCGGCCCAAACGATAGCCAATATTTACGTTGGATTCATCAAGACTCACGGTAAGTTCCCTTTCTTGGGTTGTTAATGTTGCGTTTTTCTTTCTTATGCTTCGATTTAAACAGGCCTTGATCAATGCAGCCCGCTCATAGCTAATGTTTTGCTCGGCACGGCCTCGTTGTATGGCGGCCTGAAGCAAGGTTTTCGGATAGGGTAAGCCTTGTAAAATAGCGCGTATTGTATCTGCCGCCAAGTTGGGAAGGATATTGTCTGGTTTTCCCAAAGCGGCTGTCGACTGGATAAGTTTAAAGAGAGATATAGTATCCGGCTTATTGGGTCCATGAATGATTTCTGTATCCTCGAAATGTTGTACTATCTTTTCCGACATGCCCATCACTGTATCGACATTCCAAAAGCGAACTGTAACACGTCCGAGGCTGAGCCATGCTAGCCCCAAGACATAAAAACGAATGTTTCCTTCATCGACTGATAACGCCCCGGTTTTGATCGAATTAAAAAGACTTTTAACGGCACGGGTTCCACGGTCAGGATCATCTTCGGGCGGATCAAAGATAGAGAGGAAATTCTTTTCGAGTTCGCTCTCTTTTTCAGACCAAAATACGGCGGTCGCATCACCTATCTTCATTTTTGAGTTTTCTGAGTTCAATAAGATCTTCAGTGCTGTGGTATAGGCGAATTCCGCAGATGAACTAACAGGTGCATTATATGCCTGTTCTTTACCGTAAGAATCATACCCTGAATTCTTTTGAAATCCTACAAGCTTCCCTTTATTTCGACCAATGATGATATCGAAGTGAATTCTCTTGATCTCATCGTATTCGCCTGTTACGAGGCATCGGCCCAAAACAGCATCCCGATCAGTGAGATTCTTACGGCAAAAGCTTTGAACGGCAGGACGGCAAGGAATAGGCAGCATGTCACCATCAATTTGAAAGGTCATATTACAGCCCACAATTTTGACGCAGTCTTTCCAATTATCGGCGGCTTTAACCTTTTTAATCCCATCCTTTTCATAGAATTTGATGATGGCGGCGACACCCTCATCTTCTTTGAGTTCCGGCGGTAAGTTATGGAGTTGATCAAGCCAAGTTCTGTGTTGTTTAGGTGTTTTTTCGTCGTCTTCAGGATGCTCCAACACATAACCATAGTGATCCCACAGCAAAAATGTAGTTTTAAAACTTGCCGGTCCTGTTCTTCCACAGGATCTGGGCAGCACATAAGATTTCACTGTCTTTTTTTTGCCGTCTGTTTCTTGGTTATCCTTTAGCGTTATAAAATTCCCCTCTTTGTCAATAACAATAAGAAAAGGAATTTCTCTTCTTTCAAATCCTTCGGGGGCGATATCACTTTCAGGATCAGCAGCTTTTCGATCATAATATTCTTTGAGCGATTGGAGAATCATTGGAGAACCTCCTTGTCATTTTCACGGTCAGGAACCTTGATGATTCCGTCTTCCATGACTGGTTTATAAAAGAGGGGCTTAATATCTTTCGGATTCGTAAAGTCCATATCGTAGAGCATCCATCCCAATTCACGCGTACCTTTTAATTCATCGGGACAGGGTTCCTGTGGCTCGTCGGGCGCTACCAATCGAAAGGAACAGGAAAATTCACGACAGCCCAGATAGGGCTGATTGAAAGTTTGGCCTTTTTGGGCACGCCGCTCAAACATGGCGGCATACTTGGCCTCTTTTTCATCTTTACGTACAAGGGGCGCTGCCATCTCTTTTGCTTCCTGTACATCGACCAAATGTTCCGGCACAGGATTATAGGTTGCCGGTCGCTGATCGGGCTCAATAAAATCGAATTGACCGTAGAGTCGATATTTTACATCGCGCAACAACAAGGCGGCACGCTGCTGGCGTTTTTTTTCAATATATACGATTGCGTCCTTGGATGCCGTCTTCCCCACTTCGTTGCGGCGTACGGATGCCCAGCGAATGGGCGCCAGCACTTGGATTTCTTTGATCCTCCAGCGTATGGCAGGTTTCCAAAGAATAGACTCGAAAATGGCGCGGGCAGCGGACGGGGTGATCACGTCGTAGCTGACACGCTCCACTTTCATTTCGGGTCGGGTAAAGCAGGCAAAAGATCCTGCTACCTCCAAACAAAAACCTTTCATCAGCAGTCCTCCTTTCTTGGATTTCTTCAAACCATCAAATCGCTAATAGGGAGATTTTCATTAAACACGTCCAAGCCGACAGTATCACTATACAACGAAGGAAGGGTCTGTACCAAAAATCCGGGCTCTATTTCTTCGATCAAGCCGCATTTTCTCATTGTTTCGATGGTATACATATTGAGGGCAACGGTAAATCGTTGAAGTTTTCGCATGAGTTCGCGTTTGGGTCCGACAATACGAAGCTGTTCAATTAGCTCTTTACTGTTACCATATCGAACGAAAACAGGCCGCGTCGTCTCGTCAATGATTTTGAATTCTTCTGAGGCGGTACGAAACTCTATCTCAATAC
>JAAYJI010000307.1 GCA_012523015.1 Candidatus Hydrogenedentota bacterium | reverse complement strand
GGACAACGCTACAGCGTCACCGGTCCAGACCCCTACCATGAATTCACCGGAAAACCCTGGGATCCGGATGCAAAGCTCTACTATTTCCCCTTCCGCTACTACAGCCCGAATATGAACCGCTGGACCATGGCTGATCCCGCGGGGGTAATTGACGGGCCGAATGTGTTAGCGTATGTAGGGGGAAATCCTATTAATCAAATTGACATAAAAGGCTTGTCCATTCTCCCAATTCACTTTTTTCGTTTTCTTCCCTCAGCGCTATTGACGGCTTTTGTGATATGCGGGTTGCATTCTTATATTGTGGCCGATTCTGGCCCACAGGGAAAGTATGTACAGCATTGTGTTTTTGGTTGTAAGTTGGCGCGATGTTTTGGAGATCGACGTGGATGGATTTCATACGCCATAAATTGGTATTGGGAAGAGATTTTGCAACGTATGGCAGGCATTCCGCACGATCATCTGGATAATGAAGCCGCTCGATTTGGGGCAACAGACTGCAGTAGGTCGTGTCGCTCGTGCGAAAGGTGTTGTGACCATGTCTTTGATTAAGAACATTCTTAATAGTGCTATAAACGTTGTTTTATTTGCCTCTGCTATCCTTCTTGTAGTTGGCCTGCTCGCAAACCATGAAAATAGTTCAGAAAGCAAAAAAAACTTAGCAGTCATTATGAAACGAGTCGAAAAAATAGAGACGGTAACAGAATTTGTTGCCCTTTATCGGGGAGCGTTAAATACGTATCAATTACGATGGATACCGGTAAAGGAGTGTTTCTATATCGAAACCAACCCCGGCATTACAAAAAACATTACTCGATTAAAAATTCAGACCGTCGGAAATGAAGTTCTTTCGGTAGAAAAAGAAATAAAATGTGTAAGAAAGTAACATGAAAAAATTTTTATTGTTTTTTGGCTTCAAAACTCTGCTGGCAGCGATATTCATCATGGCATTTTTTTATACCGGATGGCCTGACGGTATGTTTTGCAGAGAAATTTCCACTCTCTTTTGCGGAGACTTGGACCGACAGGAACTCTTAGATTTGTATGAAACGATAGAGCCCGGAATGAGTGAACTTCAATTGCTTGATACATATCGCGAAAACAGTCCATTGTATCTAGATATTATGCCAACTCGCGATGGTTTTCGTGTATTTGAAAGAACGCTATTTCCGGGACTTCATTGGCGACTTATGATAAACTGCGAAGATAATATGGTAATATCTGTACGAATTACTTATTCATCAGATGATTTGCACCCGACAAACGCGCCAACGGATAAATTTCTATCGCGATAATTCAGATTGGGCAGCCCCGGCGGATTGCTTCACCGGGGCTTCCGCAGACCCGTACGTGCATACATTAATGCTTACGACCCTTGGGAAAAATCCGGGTGAAATTTCGGGGACACCTCGTTTCTCGTTGAACTGGAGGAATGCACCGGTCGTATTTTACAACGCCAAAAGACCGGCCCAAAAGGGCCAAGACAGGGTAAACCGGGATAAGGTCTCGATAATTAATTATAACGGGGGCGTGCCTCGTTATAATGTACCTTCCAGATCATAGCGCAGGTTCACACTCGAATTGCAACTCATTTCCCAAAAAGCGTGGATTTATTGGATCTGTTACAAAAATTCAAGCATCTTTTTTTACAGGGAGTTTGGAAAAGAATCTTTTTAACAGTAGCAGTTGCGTCAAAATCTAATTCAGGCTTGTATGTCATCGTCTCATCGTCTTTTGTCGTTTAAGAACTACGAAGAAAAGGGCTATTACAAGATCCTAAACTATAAGCCTTCTCTTTGTCATTGCCTGAGACAACCCGAAGCATGATCTTGAAAATTCGTTGATTGACGGTACTTGTACTGTATACAATGAGCGGTGTGAACCGATATTGTGCCGGTGGAAATTTCCATCGGATTCGCTGCGCTATGTGTGGCAATGCTTTGAGTAATCTGATTTGGATTGATTCAAGGCAAGTCTTATCGCTTGTTTCCTATATCGTTGTTTTTGATTGGAACCTATGAACTTTGGTGGGTAAAAGGCAGGCTTTTTCATCGCTGCGATTTGTCGCTTCCTCTTGGGTTCAATGTTGGCTATAGTCATGACCATTCATTGCCCGATGATCGTCCAATAGATGAACTGTTTGGAAAGGTTTTTAATAATGATCGTGTCGTCCTCACGCTTTTCTTTGCTGCCGTTTCTATGGTGCTGCTTCTTATCAGTGCTGCTGGTTTTTGGTTTTGCAGAAAATAATGCTGTACACGCCGATTATGAGGCGATCTGGTTCGGTGAACCGGTGATGGCTGCAGGTCAAAATCTGACATTCACGCTCAATTATCCGGAAGAAATACAGATCGGTGAAATTGTCACATTAAATCTTGAGATCTTTTCCACCATTACCTATGAAGGGGCGATTATTCGCATGGTCTTATTGAATCCCGACCATGAAACGGTGGATGAGTCTGAGATGACCTTGAATTTGAATCGCGGCCGTGATGATGTTGCGATCAAATGGGATCCTACCCATTTGCAACCGGGCGATTACACGATGGTAATCCTCATTGATTACGTGCGCGAGTATAAACCTGCCATTCAGGAATGTGAAATTTATCGGGTCAGCACCGGACGTTGGCAACAACAGATTGATGATGTGGAGGCCCAGCTGGTTGGCGTTGATAAAAGCATCGGTGCCGGTGCGCGCTCGGCGGACAGTTCAGGCGGCTTAGAATCCGGCTTTCATTTGCGTGCTAAGATTATCCGAGATTCTTTAGCATCGGCGCGGGGAGCATTGACCGCGCAAAATTGGCGCGAGGCAGACAAGCAAATTCGTTACGCAGATACAGCGGTGAAAGAGCTCCGTGCCGGATTGACATTCAGCGCCATGACTCCGGAAAAACTGATCCGTCCTTCAGCGACTCCTTCCCGTTTAGAGATCAGAGACGGTGGCTTTTACGATGGTATGAATCCTTATTTCTTGATTGGAGCCGCGCTGACTGATGCAAGCGGCAGCGCAGAAACCGAAGCGATGACTATGGACGCGCAATTGGCCTGGATCAAGAATCACGGTTTGAATTTGGCGCTGCTCAATGCCTCTCCGACCATGGACACGGCCGCTTTGAATGATTTGTTAAGTGCTTTGGCACGTGCATCACAAGCCTTGGAAATTCCGTGGATACTACAATTCGATCAAGGTGCAGAAGCCGGGGCGCTCATGGACAGGTGGCCCGACCTCATTGAAGATGGCTTTGTCAATCTCGCTCATGAAGGTTTTTCAGTAGATTATCAACAGGGGGGGCGTCAAGTTTTTAGCGCTTTAGGTCAGTTATCTCGTCCACCCTTTGCTGTCAGTGCCGCGCGATTCCCTCAGTTTAAATATGACGGTGAAAATATACGGGAAGGCTTTGTAGAACAGATTATGACCTTATATCCTGACCGTCAGGATTTGAATCGACTCTGGCACGCGCATCTGGCGGATTTTGATGAGATTACCATCTGGGGTGAATATCCGGAGCATAGTTATCAGAATCAACGTGCCTATCAGCATGAATGGCAGCGTTACCATCGCGGACTTATACTGCGCTTCTTCTCTGGAATGAAACAGGACTTGTCTGCACTGATGCCGGGAATACCTGTTCTTATTGATAATGATGCGACGCCCTTTTCTGCAGGAGAAACACGAACCACGCCGAGCCGGGAAGAAATGGCGGCATTGATGGATATGGATGGTACAGCGGTCCGCTGCAGTGCGGGCGAAAGTGTTTATGCCATGAATTATCCGGAGGCTCAATCTGTTATTAGTTTGATGCATTCCTATAAAAAGAATAAACCGGTGTTTATTCTTGATGCAGATATTGATGTTAGCGGAACGGATGATCCGCAAAAACGGGAAGCGTTGACCTATAGCGTCGTGTGGGAGATGGTGATGTCGGGCGCTTCGGGCATGGCTTTGTCGCCCCATTCGACTGTTCGTCAGCATCCCGAGGCGCTTGCCGCCTATGAGCTTGCGGCGCTGGATGTGAATCGGCTTGCGCCGATTGTTGCAGCCTTCCATCGGGAAAAGGAGCAGGTGGCCGTTCTTTTTAGTGAAGCCTCAAAAATAATGGATAACGGCGTGCCTCATCTTGAGTCAGCACAATTTGCTTTTGAAGGTGCTTCCTTTGCCGGTTTTCCGGTTCGCTTCATCACAGAAAAACAAGTGGAAGATGGAGAATTGGCGGATATTAAAGTGTTGATTTTGCCCAGCACCATGGCCGTGCCGGACAATACTTTTGAGCAATTGAGCAACTATGTTGAAGAAGGGGGCATGGTTGCACGTGTAGGCACGCCTATTCCCTATAATGAGCGGGGTCAGTCGCGTAGTGATGTGATACGTGCCACAGGAAACACCATTCTTGTGCGTGGGCTCAACCTGCCCACCGAATATTTACATGCGCTGGATGCCGCCTTGGTGAGCGGTGTATTGGCGGAAATTGTGCGGCCCGTTAATGCTTACGGATACCCCATTGAGGGCGTACGTTCGCGCTATGTGGAACACGACGGGGAAATGTATCTTTACATTATTAATTTGCGTCATACACCGGTGGCGGTTCATCTTTCCGGACTCTCCGGTTCGGGCCGCGATCTGTTGCGCGGCCGCGATGTAAGTTTTCCGCGTGAGTTGACGCCTCTTGATCCTATGTTAATCCATTTGGACAAGCAGGAAATTTTGTTTGCTGTTTCAAAGTAAATTTGTTTATGTACTGTCGCAAGATCTGTGCAATGCTGCCGATTCCCAAGGATGAAGTCTTGCCGATACCTTATAAGATTCGGCTTGCTGCAGCGCTGCATGTACTGTGACTCAACAACAAAAATACAAAGACCATATGATTTGTACGAGGAGTAGTTCATGAGTAAAGATCGTCGCGGTTGGAAATATTTACCGATATTATTGGCAGCCTTACTTGCTTGTTTCGAGATGGGTGGTGCCTATGCCCAATCCCTGGCATCACGCTCTGAAGAGCAAGCCCTTTTCCAAATGGATGCAGCGCCTCCGTTGCCGGAAAACATCAAAGAAACAGCGGATTTGGTGGTTGCTTTGGCTATGGGCGATATCACGCTGCTAGATCTCAATACGCCTATTGAGGTGCCGGAAGAGGTGATTGAGACTAAAGATATTGAATACGCCAAGACGGGAGATACATCTGTGTTCATGGATTTGTATCAGCCCAAAAATGCCACGGGCCCTTTGCCTGCCCTTGTGTTTATCCATGGCGGCGGTTGGGAGAGCGGCAAGCGATCGGATTATAAATATTACTGTGTTCGTTTCCCGCTCATGGGCTATGTAGCCGTCACCATTTCCTATCGTATGGTTGGCGATGCTGTTTTTCCCGCTTGCGTGGAGGACGTGAAATGCGCCGTTCGCTGGCTCCGTGCCCACGCCGATGAATATGGTATTGATCCCAACGCGATCGCTGCGGTGGGCGGTTCTGCAGGCGGGCATCTCGCCATGATGCTTGGCTATTCCGCTGATGTTCCTTCGCTAGAAGGCAGCGGCGGTAACGCCGACTACAGCAGTGCGGTGCAAGCCGTTGTGGATTTGTATGGTCCCGTCGATATGACGCTGGAAGAGGTGCGCGATAATAAAACCTTGCAGCGCCTTTTTGGAGGCAAATCTTATGATGAAGTGCCGGAGCAATATCAGTTGGCATCGCCCTTAACACATGTGAAAGAAGGCATACCGCCTACCCTGATCATTCATGGAACCGACGATGACACCGTTCCTGTTGCCCAAGCGGATTTGCTGGCAGAACGGCTTAAAGGGCTGGGATGCAGCTATGAATATCTGCGTCTGGAAGGGTATCCACACACCTTAGATCTGATTGATGCGGCGAACCGTCACGTGCGCTGGCACATCTATCATTTTTTAGATAAAGTATTTAAAAAATAACGAGGTGTGAAGGCCTCAGCGCTGCCCCTGTCGCTATCCTATTCTCCCTGCGCCTGAAGTCGAATCTTGAAGCGCTTACTCCGATAAGGCGTTGAGGAAGGCGTTAATGTTCTCTGTTGATACGCCGGGCGGCATACCGCCGCCGCAGGAGTAAAGGACGCGTTTGTTGTCGGGCAGGGACTGACGCAATTCCCGGACACTGCGCGTCACATCTTCCGGGGTTCCCTGTGCCAGCACATCACGTGGCGGGATGTTTCCCAGTAAGGTTACTGAATTGCCTGTGAGCTGCAGCATTTCTTCTATCGTATGGTCGCAGGAAAAATTAAAGAGATTGACGCCCATATCGGCGAGGTGGGGCGCACAAACCAGCCCATGGGCATCATTATGAAAGAAACGAAGGGATGCGTCGAAGGCGGAGAACATTTGGGTGATCCGTGGCTTGGCGAATTTTTGAAAGTCGTCTTCTCCTATAAAACCGACAATATCGTCCAGTATAAAGATGCCGTCGATAGAATCAATACGCTCTTTTTGAAGCTGCAGCCAGTCTACGAGAAAACGTGTAATCGTGTCTAAGAGGCGTTGCACTTTTTCCGGCTCCATGCATAGCGCCATGAGGAATTCAGAGGATCCCATGAGGAAGGAGGCAATATTCAGAGGCCCCCGCGCGATGGCAAAGCGAATGTGATGCCCTGCCGCTTCAATTCTCGGACGCATGCTTTCGAGGCGCTGCAGTATGAAGGGCGTGAGGCCATCGGTGCGCGGATCGGGTTGGCTCAAAGAATTTAAAGCATCGGGCACAGGATGAGCAAAAGGAAATTCATCTTCATAAAAACTGCAGCGTGCCCCGAAGGAGGCAGGCTCTGAGCACATGCCGTATTCTGCCCAGAAGCCGGGCAGGAACATGGCTTTTGGAAAATTTTGGATCGCGGCGAGATTCGCCTGAAACCAACATTCGGGATCAGCGTAGTAGTCGAAGATGGACTTATCAAACCAGTTGGGCAGCCAGGGGCTGTCAATGATAAAAGCCGCTGTAGCCTCGTCTGATTGCCCCGTTTGAACGATCCGTTGAAGGTGTTCCCAATCTTCGGGAGTCATGGTATGTTCCTTTTCAATAAAATGTTATGTCCGACAATGGGCAGTACTCTCTCCGGTCAAAAATGCAGTATAGGATTAAAAGACTTTGATCGGTATTTCTGCGCCGCCTTTTTCTGCGGACACATAAGCGGAATAAATGGTAGAGATCGTGTTGGCACCCAAACGGCTGTTGCTTTCCACCGGATCGCCATAGGCGGCACTGCGGTAAAAAGCCTCAATTTCCTGAGGGTATCCCGTAAACCAGTCTTCATCGGGCGGCATAAGGGTCCATCCCTGTTTTTGTTCTATTTTTTCTACCGTGTAAATATCGGAAAAGTTTTCATGGCGGGGATTATATACTTGCATGGCTGTATTGGGATTAATATTGCACACGGTGCGGTGATTGTTGGCAGCCACTTCAAGCCAATTGTGTATGCCGCCTAAAATAATATCTGAGGCGAAGACCGTTGCTAAGCAGCCATCTTCAAAGGTGACATGCATCATGGAAAAATCATCAATGTCGTGATAATCTCTTCTGATGAATCCGGCATCTTGGAAGGAGGGCATACGCGTTAGTGCCGCTGTGCGCGCGGTGACAGATTTGGGCGCAATGGCTACGCCGTTGCGGGCACGCCCTTCCACCTCTTTAAGATAGAGTGCCGCCGTAAGGGGGTGACAACCTTTGCCAATCATCACGCCGCCGCCGGAGTATTTCCAATAGGCATAAGTGGGGTTATGGGATCCGGAATGGGCTTCTTCCCCGTGAATCCACAGAATCTGTGCGCCCGTTTTTTCGATGATT
>JAAYJI010000306.1 GCA_012523015.1 Candidatus Hydrogenedentota bacterium | reverse complement strand
CGACAGTTCCTGTCCATGTCCTTCACTGTGTTTTCCTGTGTTGATCTTAATCAAGAACGATCTGTTTTGTAGTTTTTGTTTATTGTTTATTGATTAGTGATTCGAAAAAAAACAACCCTTAAAGGAAAATAAATCATGTTGAAGAAAACCTCTATGTTGACCATTTTGCTGTTCCTGACGGCTGCCGCCGCCATCACCTTTGTCGCCAACCCGAGCTTCGCCGATACGGATGCGGATGCATGTAAATGCGCCGATTCAGGCTCTTGTACCTGCGCCGCCGATGCTTGTGCTTGCGCTGATGCCTGCACTTGCGGTTCCGATTGCGGCAAAGCTGCTTGTGCCGCTTCCTGTGAGTGCCCTGCCGGTGCTTGTGCGTGCAAAGCAAATGCTGATGCCTCGTGCTGTGCTGCCAAAGCCGACAAAAAGAACTGCTGCAGCTCCGAAGCCGCTTCTTGCGCCAAAAAAGCCGTGAAAACTGCGTGCTGCGCCGGTTAATAAAAACCGCATAGCCTAAAGAATAGCTTGTACTTGTTGAGGGCGAGTCCCGGATTGGGATTCGCCCTCCTTTTTTATGAAAAACCGCGCCAAATCCCAAGGAGTTACAGCGGCGGTTGTCCTGTGTAGGCCGCCTTAAAAGAGTATTTTTTCCTTTCGTGAGCCTAACAAATAATCTGTGTTATACTCATCATGAATGAGTACGACGCTGTCTCAATCCCCACAGACACAGCGTTACTATCTGAAAGGTGATTCCGTGAATACTAAAATAGCCATTGGTGTAGTCGCAGCTGTGCTTTTACTTGTGCTGATGCTGCCTTTTGTTTTAAATAGCTTGCGTGCTCCTGCGCCGGAGCCTGAACCTGCCGTTGTTGCTCCTGCGCCGCCTCCTCCGCCACCGCCTCCGGAAGCCGCCGCTGAAACACGCGAGATTCCTGATTTCCCGGTTCTCTATTCGCCGCCGCCGCGAACACCCGCTCAATATGAAACCCGTCAATCCCAAAGCTCGGGACCTGCCTTAACCGCTGAAACGCTCGTAGGCACAGCATGGGAAGCGCCCAGTCCCTACGGACCGGTCACTATAGAGCTGGGACCAAATGGACAAGCTGTGGCACACCATTCCATGGTTGGTTCTGTTACCGGCAACTGGAGTGTGCACGGTAGTAAAGTACGCGCCTCTGTCTCTTTCATGGGGCAATCCATGAGTATGGATGCCGATATTAAGGGCAATAATCTCCAAGTACAGGGGAGATCCTTGCGCAAACTCCGCTAGCGCTAAGCGCCCTCAACGGAATTAACGCTTTCAAAACTGAACCCGAGCTATCCCTTTCCCGAGCGTTTCGATGTCTGTGCAAAGCGTGGAAATTTCCGCGGCAGCAATTCTGTTTCACTTTGTACAGGGACTAGTGTATCCTTCTAATGCTGAAGCCATGCCACGCCATCGGGAGCACCAATTATGAATAAACGTTTTCAAGATAAAGTAGTCTTCATAACCGGCGCTTCCTCAGGCATAGGCGCGGCCACAGCGCGACGCTTTGCCGAGGAAGGGGCTCGAGTAACTTTGGTCGCGCGTCGAGCCGAAAAATTGGCAGCAGTCGAAAAAGAGATCGCCGAGGCAGGCGGAAGCGCCATGACTTGTGTCGCTGACGTAAGCGATCGGGAAACTTTGGACAGGGCTGTGGCACAAACACTTGAAGCATGGGGACGTATCGATATAATCCTTGCCAATGCAGGAACTGCGATCACGGGTACCGTCGACAAACTGGCTATTGAGGATTATAAACGGCAGTTCGAGACCAACCTCTTCGGCGTAATCAACACCGTACAGGCTGGTTTGGAGGCGTTGAAAGCGAGCCGTGGACAATTGGGCATCGTGGGCAGTGTCGCCGGAGTAGCCGCTACCCCCGCCACTTCTGCCTATAATGCCAGCAAATTCGCCGTCCATGGCTTGGCGAAATCCTTGAGCTTTGACTTGCGCCGATTCGGCATTTCCGTGACATTAATCGTGCCGGGCTTCGTGGAAAGTGAAATCCGATTGTTGGACAGACAAGGACAGCTTTCCGGAAAAGAAGATCCGATTCCGCATTGGCTTGTGCTGCCTGCGCCGGCAGCGGCGAAAGATATTGCAGATGCTATCTATCGCAAAAAACACGAAACCATCATCACCTTTCACGGAAAGCTCTTTGTCTTAATCAACCGTTTTTTCCCCACGCTGCTGCGCTTCTTGCTCGGCAAATCGAAGCGGGGGCGGAACTAGCCCCTTCTGTCCTGGCAAAGGGTAACAGGCCGCGTAAGAAGAGGACGACCGCCCTTAATCCTCATCGTATTCGGTAATCGCCGTTTCATAGAATACAGCGAGCATAACCGTTGTGCGGCTGTTCGTCGTGTAAATCAGATATATTTTCTCATCTTTTCCCTGGATCGCATAAGGATAGGCAAAGGTATTGTCGCCGCCGCCTATGTTTCGGCGATAAGGCCAACTTTTCCCTTGGTCTGTGCTTACTGCAACCGTGAGCGGGGTGCGATCGTTCATATTATCATTGTA
Source organism: Candidatus Hydrogenedentota bacterium (assembly GCA_012523015.1). Lineage (NCBI taxonomy): Bacteria > Pseudomonadati > Candidatus Hydrogenedentota > Candidatus Hydrogenedentota bacterium. The sequence continues at coordinate 2,683 of JAAYJI010000306.1, read as the reverse complement.
GACGAGGAGGAGATGATCATTTTTTAACTTGATCAATTCTACCGCGGAATTGGGATTGGGAAACTCCGTGCGTACCGCATCGCTCCAAGTAAATCCGCCATCCTTGGACTCTGAACGCAGCATCCAGCCATCCTCGGTGGGTTCGAAATCACCGCCGCGGCGCAGGTAACAGAAAAGATTGTCATCATCCAACTGCACCACCTGCGCCTGAAGATTGCCTTCCGGCGCATAGATACGATTGGTCTCGGTCCATTCCTTTTTTTGCGGATTGTAACGCAAAAAATAGCTGCAGGTATCGGAAGCGCTTTGCTCTCTGTCCTCACCGGTTTCATGATAAACAGGAAGCAAATAGTCTCCGTTATTAAGCACGATGGGCTGACTGCGCACCATGGATCCTTCCTCCATGAGCAGCACAAAAGAATCGGACCACGTCTTCGCGCCGTCATAGGACAGCTTCGCGTGGACGCGGGCGTTGGACCAAGTATCGCCGTATTGGGTATTGAAGAATAGCCATACCAAACCGTCGGGCGCTTGCCATATGACGGGATTGCCCACACCATGGAAGGGAATAGCCGCGATGATTTCGGGGGTCGTCCACCAATCCGCTCCTTTTACCAGGCGCGACCCGTAAACGGCGGTATCTTCTGAATATTCGTTTGCGCCGCCATAATACGTAACATAGAGATCTTCATTATCCAATTGGGCAATGGCGGCAGGGTGTTTATAAGGTCCGGGAAACTCTTCGCCAAAAAGACGATAGGTCTCCACATTACTTTGGAATTGGGGCAACACCAGATCCGCCTGTACCGTCCACGCAAAAAGAAACACAAAAGAAGCAATGAGATTTCCGATTTTCATGAATAGCCTTTCTTTGATTACTAACTTAGATAGACGCTGCCGGACCTTGGTTCAATGCGGGATCAGGCAGTTTATTGTTGTATATTTCTACGCCCCGTTCATCACGGAGCAAATGCATCATTTTTGAAATCAAAAGGGGTCGGATCACCAGGGGTTTCGCATTTTCATAGCTCAGTACGGCTTCGGGGCTGTGATCGATTACCTTCAAAACAATATAAGCGGCTGGTCTGTCCACCACATTTCGCTGACCGTCGTCACCGAGCGACACTTGACTATAGGCAGGTAAGAAGACGGGCCCAATAATGCTGGAAATTTCTGCCTCGGAAGCGGCAGCCCAAAAGCCACGGAACTTTTCTGAATTAGGGTTATTCTCAATATTTGACTGAATGAGGTATGAACGGCCCTCTTCTTTGCCCTTTGCTTCATAATCGCGGACAAGATCATCGAAAGAGACGCCCCTGTCTATTTGTTCGCGCAGTGCCGCTGCCTTAGCGGCTGCAGCAGGATCATCGGCTGCAAAGCTTATGGCAATAAAGTTCATCTTCTCCAGCGTGATCAATTCATTTTTCATGAACTCATAATCCCGTTGAATTTCATTTTCATCAATCGTGATGGTGCCTTCTTTGACCGCTTCTGCCGCCAAATATTCGACCGCCATGTCGGCCTGCAAGTTCGCCACCATGCGATCTGTCTCCTCCTCGATACTGTCTTTATTGAATTGGAGCAGCTCCGGCGTCAATCCGAACATAGACATCATGGGCGTGATCTCTCCCGAGGGCGGCACTTCCATGCGCCACATGGTACGCAATTGATCTTCGTGATCGCCGCTGTTCAAAAAGTATTGTTCTCTCGTAAACTCACGGTCAACAGAAATTTTTCCTTCCGAGGCGAGCTGCTTGCCCAAGGGCAATTTAATACGCCTATCTATTTGATCATTTAACACACGGAGCAAATCGCTTTTGTTGCGGATCATGGGGCGATCCCGATCGGGCATTTCCCGAATAATTTTGAACAATTCGCCTCGTGTTATATACCGGTCTCCTATCTTCGCAACACGGATACGGTCTTTGTCCGTAATTTGACCGCATCCCGTGCTAATCACAAGAGTGATGCCCAAAAATAAAAGTATGCCTTGCGCTAGACGTTGACTATAGTGACGCATAATCCGGTACTCCCTCTGTTGCTGTTGCAACATAGCAGCCTTGTAGAGGATTTTGAAAACTATTTTTATAATGAACCTGTACACCAGAAATCATCGCGTTCTGAGATTTTGTTTGTTGTCAAAAATCAAGATTAGACAAGCGTGAAGCGATGACCCACATAATAATGACAGGTATTGAGCTGAAATTCAAGAATAGACGAAAATTTTGATTTGATCCGTGTGAATCCGCTCCGCTATGGAGAATTCTGTAACCACGAAATTTATAGGGGATCTGCACAGGTTCAAACTCGAATCCAATTGTCAAGCCCCCGCTTTTTGATCTGGTTGTTACGGAGGGTTTGTGTGTTTCATGAGCGCGTCTCCCGACAAACTTGCATGGGCGTTTCTGTGCTGAGCGTAGCAACACCTAACATGAGCGACTGCGTACACGAGTACGGCGCAATTCACGGCCCCTACTACTTTTATGAAACCCGAGTATTTGAGAGCTATTTTCCCCTTGCTAAATCTTGGCTATCCATGGCATCGGCGTCATTACCGCCACAAATAAAAGGCGAATTCTTTGAAACTAACAACCCTTCATCATAATGAAATCCTTTGAAGCATTACGAAGATTCTCACTGATCAGAGCCTATTTCATTTTCCGGAGCCCCATAATGTGAATAT
>JAAYJI010000305.1 GCA_012523015.1 Candidatus Hydrogenedentota bacterium | reverse complement strand
TTACGAAGTCTTGATGGAGAGCGGGAAGCGCCCTATCACTGTCCGCCCCGGCTGGGACAACAAAGTAATCGAAGAAATGCGCGCTCATATCACCAATCGCCTGCACGACTATTGGGACGCGGGGATTCGCGGTCCGGACTTCGTGTGGGCGGCAACGGGACCGGCGCTGGAGGCGTATAGCAAGTACCCAATCGTCAAGAAGGCGAATGCGCCGGGCGAGGTCTTGGGGGTGGGCGAATTCCTTTCGCTCGTGCGCCGCATGGTGGTGGACTTCGTCATCGGACAAGTCTTGACGGGACAGACCGAAAGATCAGAGAGGATCGCCGCCGATCGGATGGACGCAATAACCGCCTATTACCTGCTCCATCGCCACGATTTCGGACTGGAGGAAGCGCCCGCCGGGGAGTGCATTCTCTATGCCACGGCGTGCGGACTTTCTAACAATGATCTGCAGTCTGCTTGGGATCTGATCGCCCACAAGGGAAGCAGTGCATCTGATGATAATGGAGACAATGAAGCCGATCCGGACGCCGAGGCGGAGCCCGAGGATAGCAGCTATTCGGACGGCAGCAAGATCAAATTGAAGACCTGGGCGCAGCGCAACCGCAGATCCATGGGCTTCGAGGCGCCGAGCGGACGCCCGATCCCCCTGATCGACCGCATCCACCGCCTGATGCACCTCTGGCGGGCGGGCGACGTCATCAAGGTGGATGAATATCTAGACGACAACGGCTTGCGCCGCCAAGAGTTATTTAAACGGCTGGTGCAGTCTGTGATTGAACTTTCGACTGCGGGCAGTGAGGAACGCTCGCTTCTGGAGAGCTTGAGCAATCACGTTCAGGCAAAAGGAGCGACCGTAACGGACGCGCAAACCAAGATGGCATTCGGCGATGACACTATCGCCGATAGCGACAAGGAGCAATAATCATGGCAAAGAATCCCTGGAAAAGCTGGCATGAAGTCGTGGCGTTGCGCGACGACCTGAAATCGGGCGAACTGCCCATGCACATGTTCGCCGCCGATCTTTACGAAGTCTTGATGGAGAGCGGGAAGCGCCCTATCTACGAAGATCCCGAGAAGTTCTTCGCACTGACCTTCCCAACCTACAACCTGCGGCAACTCGTGCGGGATGTGGCGTTGCGCGTCGCGGGGAAAAACGACAAAGCAGTGCGCCAACTCGAACTGACCTACGGCGGCGGCAAGACACACACACTCATCACCATGCGCCATCTGATGGCCAACCCGGAGCATCTGCCCGATCTGCCTGCCGTGGCGGAGTTCCGCGAGGCCATCGGCGAGGAGCCGCCCAAGGCGCGGGTCGCCGGGCTGTGCTTCGACAAACTGGACGTCGAAAAAGGGATGGAAGTACGCGACCCGAAGGGGACGACGCGCACACTCAAGCAGCCGTGGAGTATTTTGGCATGGCAGATCGCCGGCGATGAGGGCCTGAAACTGCTCCATGCAGAGAACAAGTCGGAAGAGCGCGACTCGGCACCGGCAGAAAATCTGATGACCGCGTTGCTGGAAATACCGGGCAAAGAGGGACTGGGCGTTCTGATCCTCATTGACGAAGTGCTGATGTACGTGCGGGAGAAGGTGGCTGCTGACTCTCGGTGGAAGGATCGAATGATCAACTTTTTCCAGTACCTGACCCAGGCGGCAACGAAGGTGGACCGCTGCTGTATCGTGGCGTCGTTGCTGGCAAGCGACCTGAGCAAAAGCGATTCCTTCGGACGAGAACTTCAGGGCAGGCTTTACGATATCTTCCAGCGCCAACGAGAGGAAGCCGTCGAGCCCGTCGTGAAAGAAGACGTGGCGGAAGTGCTGCGCCGACGCTTCTTCACCCCCGAATCGATCAAGGACCGCGACGCCTTCCGTCCCCATGTACAAGCGGCGCTCAAGGGTATCGTCGACCTAGACAAACAAACGCGCAAGCAGGGAGCCGACGCGGAAGAACGGTTCCTGCGCAGCTACCCCTTTCACCCCGACCTGACCGAAGTATTTTACGCCAAGTGGACGCAGCTGGATCGGTTCCAGCGGACGCGCGGCGTGCTGCGCACCTTCGCGTTGGCACTGCGCGAGGCGGAAAAATGGGATACGAGCGCCCTGGTCGGGCCCTGTGTCTTTCTTCCGAAAACCGGGATGGAAGGGCTTTCCGAGGCTATGCGGGAGCTGGTCACCGTCGCCGATACCGAAGAATATGAAGGCAGACGGCAATTGTGGACAGGGATCATCGAGGGCGAACTTGAGCGTGCGCGCGAGATTCAAAGCGATTCCGTAGGCTTGCACTTCCGGGAAGTGGAGCAGGCGATTATCGCCACTTTCCTCCACTCGCAGCCCATTGGCCAGAGCACGCAGACCCGCGACCTGATCGCGTTGATTGCCCCCAATCGGCCGGATAAAATCGAGTTGGAAAAGGGGCTGCTCCGGTGGGCGCGGGTCAGTTTCTGGCTCGATGATCAGTTCACAGCGACGGACGAAAACCAATTGCCGAGCACATGGCGGCTGGGGAATCGACCGAATCTTACGCAGATGCACACCGTCGCCGCAAGCCGTATCTCCGATGATGTGGTACACGCGCGGCTGCTGGATGAGATCGGAAAGACAAAGACGCTTTGGGCGGGGGCGAACGCCTTCGGCGTTCGGGTTCACACACTGCCCGCAAAGCCGCGCGATATCGAAGATGATGGCCGGTTTCACTACGGCATCCTCGGACCCGCCGGGGCGAGCGAATCGGGAAAACCAAGCAGCGAGGCAAAACGCTATCTCGATGAAACGACAGGATCGGAGAAACCGCGCGTCTATCGAAATGCCCTTATCCTGCTGACGCCGTCGAGGGACGGTCTGGAGGTCGCGGCGGCGAGTGTCCGCGATTATTTGGCGTGGGAAACGGTTCTCGCCGATCTCAAGGATCAACAGCAAGGCGGCAATGTCGATGTGACGCGCATGGAAACGCTGAACATGAATATGAACAAGGGAAAAGGGCGAATTCCAGAGGCGATCAGGCAGGCGTACTGCATCATCGTGACGGTCTCGGAGAAGAAAGAAGCCCAAGCCTTCAAAATCAACGTTACCGATGAGCCCCACTTCACCATCATCAAGAACGACCCGCGCGCTCGGATCCAGGACTCCTCCATCACGGCGGAAACCTTGCTGCCCGACGGCCCCTACAACTTTTGGCACCCGGGAGAGACAAGCCGTCGGGTCAAAGACCTATCCGGCGCCTTTGCGCAGGAGCCGCATCTGCCTAAGATGCTAAAATCACAGGCTATCGTGGATACGCTGGTGGAAGGATGCCAAAGCGGAGCCTTCGTGTTGCGGTTGACCCGGCCCGACGGATCGGCAAGGACATGGTGGTACACGGCGCCCGATGAAATGGCGCTCAATGATCCTGCCTTGGAGTTGGTTCTCTCCGAGGCGGCGGCATTGCAGGAAATCGCGCCTGCGCTGTTGGAACCGAAACGGCTTCCCGACCTCTGGGAGCGCGAATCCATCTCGGTGCAGACTGTGATCGACAACTTCAGCGGCGCCAAGAAAGTTCAGGCGCAACGGGACGGGTATATGGAAGAACAATATATCCCGAAGGCTTCCGATGAAGTGGTGAAAGCGGCGGTCACCCTGGCGGTAGAATCAGGCATGCTTTGGCTGACCAACGGCCCGGCGTCGATCCTTAACGAACCGATCCCGGCAGGCGTTCTCACAGAGCAGGCCATGATTCAAAAAGCGCCGAGTGCCTTCTCTGCAGCGGAGATAATGCCTGAGATTCTGTCTCAAGACTGGAGCAATGAAGAATCTACCGCCTTGTCCATCGCCGCGGCCCTTTCACAACACTTCGGCCAGACGCTGCCTTGGAAGACCGTGAGCGATGTTATTACGGCCGCTTTGAATGCGCGCTTCATCGAGCTCGATCCTACCTCGGAAAGCTGGCCATGCCCCTATCCCTCGGCGCAAAACGTCAAATTGCGGGCTGGTTCGGGGGCGGAGGCAGGAAGCGGCGTCCGCGAAGGAACACCGGGAATCGGATTTGGAGGTCTCGGGGCCCCTTCAGACGCCATCGTCGCCCATGCGGAACTGGAGCCCTCAAGAATCCAGGATCTTGGTGATGTGATGCCCCAAATACTGGAAATCAAAAGCAAGACAAGTATCCCGGTGGTGATCAAGGTTCAGATCGAGATCGGCGATAAGGACACCCCGCCCGACGACGAGACCGTCAATGCGCTGAACAAATTGCTCGAAACCATCGATGAGAAATTCCGTTTCGAGAGATAGGAAAACTACTATGAAGATACACAACTTGCCAAGACCCTTGGGAAAGCAACGTGAAGTCCTCTACCTTCCCGTGACAGGGCACGCCGCCATCCTTGGAACAGCAGGCAGCGGCTTCGACTCCCAACGACGATATGCTGAAAAAACGTCGGTGCTTCAAAAGTAAGGTAAGCGGAGCCAGAAAATAATCCCTTGCACGCAGCGGTTACCCCTGGTCTAAGACCTCACAGGCAGATGCCGATGAGGTCTTTTTCTATTTGTCCTGTGCCTCTCCCTCGGCAATCGCTTTGTAGTTGAAAAATTCCTTGAAGGAGAAGGAAAATATCTCAAGAGAGAGCGCAGGACCACACATTTATGTCGCTGTCTCTATGTATTCCTTTTCGGGATACATCGCGGAATAAGCCTCTCTTTCAAGAATAACTTTAATATTGATATACTGTGATTATGGGTGTACTGATGTGCTGAGAAAGCACCATCCAAGATAAGAAAAAACGGCGCTCGGCTCAATGCCCGGAAGCGCTGTGGAAGAGATTGTACACAATCGGGAAGGACCGCCGCCCCATGATGGACACAGTGGTTAATCATATGCCTTCTAATGCCCTGCAAGGGCAAGGTGTCGACGTGGATCGCTTACTATCGAAACTGCAGCCATGGGAGGAACTGCCCCATGATTGAAAAGAATTCGATGAGCGCTGATGAGCTTCGAAAACTTATTGATAAAGGGGAAGACAGTACACTTCAATTCAAAGCTGATATCACCAATGGAACGTCTTTGGCCGCGGAGATGTCTGCCTTTGCCAACAGCGAGGGCGGCATCATCCTCGTTGGTGTGGCAAACGATGGCACGGTTCCCGGTCTTTCCCGTACTGATGTAGGCCGCATCAATCAACTCATCAGTAATACAGCCAGCCAGTCCGTGCGCAGCCCACTGGCAGTAAACACCGAGAATGTATTGATGAAAAATGGACGCGTTGTTATTGTGCTAACCGTCCCCAAAGGAATCGATAAGCCTTATTTTGATAAAAATGGGGTGATCTGGCTGAAGGTCGGATCAGATAAACGGCGCGTGAACTCAAAGGAGGAACTTCGTCGCCTATTCCAAGTAAGTGATCAGTTCCACGCGGATGAGCTGCCGACTAAGGCGGGCGTTGATAAATTGGACAAACTGCGTTTTCGCGACTTCCTGCGCGACCTCTATAAGCAAGAATACCCCGACTCACGCGCCAAGCTGACTCGGTTGTTGCAAAACATGAACTTGGCAACTGCCAACGGAAAATTGAACCTTGCCGGAGTGTTGCTCTTTGCCGAACAACCCGAGTTTATCGTGCCCCAATTTGTGGTCAAAGCCATTCGCTATCCCCGAAACGAAATCCATGCCACTGATTATGTGGATACGGAGGATTTTTCCGGCCCTTTAGCTAAAATATTTGAGGATACCTTAGCCTTCATTATGCGCAATCTCTATAAGGTACAGGCTGGACGAGGTATAAACACTTTAGGATTACCCGAGGTGCCGGAAAGAGTGTTCGAGGAACTTTTAGTGAATGCCCTTGCCCATCGCGATTATCTGATTAACGCGCCCATCCGTTTATTCGTTTTCGATAATCGCATCGAGATCATCAGCCCCGGTCATTTGCCCAACAATTTGACCGTTGCAAAAATACGGATCGGCATCTCGAATATTCGTAATCCTATCTTGGTTTCGTACATTGCCAAGGGGCTGCTCCCCTATCACGGACTCGGCTCAGGCATTAAACGGGCGTTGGATTCGTGGCCGAACATAGATTTCACTGACGACCACGACCGCGACCTTTTCATCGCAACCGTTCACCGCAAACCCCTTGCAGAATTACGGATAATCGACGGCGACGCGTCTACAAAAGCGTCGGTAAAGAATCGGGATAACGTCGGTAAAGAATCGATAAAACGTCGGGATAAGACTGATAACGCGTCGGTAAAGCGTCGGGTAAGTGTCGATAAAGCGTCGGTAAAGGAGCGTAATAAGGTCGGTAAAACGTCGGTAAAGATTTTGGAGGCGTGCCGGGAGAATAGGGCAATCACCATCCCAGAATTAGCGCTCTTGATCGGCATCACCGAACGCTCTATTGAACGGAATATCCAATCCCTGCGCGAGAGAGGACTGCTCCGCCGCGTCGGCGGCCGTAAAGAAGGGCATTGGGAGGTTGTTGACTGATACGATGCAGGCTCTCTTTGCGCCCGGGATTCACACACCCGTGTTCATTGTGCCCCTCCCCTACGCCCGAGCGCATCACCCTAAGGCTTTCCAACCGGCAATCCGTTCCTGCATTTCCTCTACCGAAATGCGAAGCAATTTTGCGCCGCGGCCAGTACTGATCTTGTCGCTTTCTATCGCTTCGCGGACAAGGTGACTAAATCGACTTTCTCGGAAATCATAGGACCGCAGGCCAAAAGGTTCTGCATTGTCAATGCCCTTAAGTTCTTCTTTGTAAGCAAGTTTCCGGTTAAACCGCTTCTCATATGCAACATTAAATTTGGGCCAAATAGAGGTATCAACGATTTTCGACTTATGAGTCAGCTAAGAATAGTTTTGTAACTTACGTGAAATATACCTTTCACCTTGCCGTACTCTGAAACAGTTAATGGGTGGGAAATACGGCAAGGTGATAGTTCGACAATTTATGCTTTTTCGGCCAGTTTACGGAGATGGCTTTCCATTTTTTGGAAAAGCGAAATAAGTTCTCCTAAACCGTAGATCAATCCACCGAGAACCAGTCCGAGACCGCAGACTTTGAGCCACACCACAAAGTGGGAACTATCAGAGGTCATCCTCATTCCAATGGAAATCCATTCAAAAAACCACATCTCTAATACGGCGGCCAAGAACGTCAACACGCCCATGATCCGAAAACCTATAACGAGGAACTTCAAAGCGGAAGTTTCACTCCTCCCTATTAGAACATTCATGCTTCCTGTCATTGCCGCTTTGCCGAATTCCTTGGATCTGTTGCCAGCCGCCGCGCCTACTACACTTGCCACCCCTCCTAAACTTTGGTAAATAGCTACTGCACTGCCGTCTTGGACGTCAAAGTCGACCTGCATTCCGCGCGAAGGAGGCGTATCCCCTTTCCATTCAGACCCTGCAAATGGGTACCTCGAGCCGTCAGCCCCAGAAATCAAACCTGAGTTTTCTTGAGTCGAGTAATCCAACACTTGACCTTTCATCTGCATCTCCTTTTCTTTTTCCAAGCCACTTCTTATCCAGCGTCAACCTAGGTTTTTGACGCCACACATTTATCTAACCTACATGGTTATTTGTTAACAGATTATTATTATAGATAAATTCATCACGTAGTACAATGATATAACAATGATTCAAGGATATTTTGATAAAGCTTTGGGCGCTGCGACTGTCACATAGCTGCATGAACTGTCCGCTGCTGCCTAGGTGACAAATTCGCCGTATTCTCGCGAAGTCCACGCACTCCACTCATGGAC
>JAAYJI010000304.1 GCA_012523015.1 Candidatus Hydrogenedentota bacterium | reverse complement strand
AGCAATTGACTATGATCTGGAAGGTACATTATAACGAGGCACGTCCCCATTTTTCTCTGGGTAATCGGACCCCAAAAGAATTCGCCGAAGGAGGCGCGCTCATGAAACACAGAAACTCTCATAACAACCGGACCAAAAAGCGGGGGCTTGACAAGGTGAGCTTATTACGGAAGTTTGGCTTGTGATTGTCAATTGTTCCGCATAAGCAAGTTGAAAGGATCCCCACCCGGGGATAGAAAAATGAAGGAAGGTGGAGATAATCACCGCATTAATGAGAGTCCCTAAGGTAGTTACTCTCCTGCCCCCTGCACGATTACCAAATACTGTTAACACAGAATAAATCCTCCTATTTTGTGGTTGAGTAGGCCTCCAAAGTATTATCAATCACGCATGGTAAGATTCATCTTTATAAAACTGCAATAGACAATCAGAGATCAAAAGTCAAATCTTATTTTTGAGGATCGCGGACAAGCCTGTAAAAGCAGGGAAATAAGTTGTTTTACGTCTCAACCAGAAAGGAATTAAAAGGTGATTTTGTGTCGTTGTGCGCAACATGGCAGGATGCGACGTCATGCATCGGTGCAGTACCGGACACAGCAAATACGATTGGACAGCCGAAGGGTCTCTACTGCAGGGGTGAGCGATCCGGTGTAACTTACCCCTCAGGTCACAGCAAAGGCAATATTTCCTTGCGTAGGTTCAACCTTGAATCCGCCCTCTTTTTAAAAAGTTGATGTAAGAACAGCCGGAAAAGTCCGGGGACATCCTATATAATTATTGCACGACGGCACAGTAACTTACAATACTCATCTCATGGCACGCGTAGCAAGCGTTATAGCGTCCGGCATGGCGCGATTGCTTAAAACTACTGCTTTACCGGAGAAATCTATTGAGATCTACAGCAGTTCTATTAAATTCAACGCCCCTTCTCCGAAGACTAGGGGAAGCATCACATACAGGAAGAGCATGTGGAAAATAACTTGGAGGAACAGGAAGATTATTGCCTCCCAGAAGCCCATTTCATAGTGTCGGGCAAGAAAATAGATGCCGACGAAGAAACCGATTAGTGGTACAAAAGCGCTGATCAGCATGAAGATAATTATCGCGATGCAGACATCAATCACGTCATAGATTAATTCTTCATGAATACGCTTATTCATTACCCACAGGGCGGCATAGGCGATAATGCAGGCCAACATGAATTGGATTAACAGCATCAACGCAAAACCCGAATATTGAATATGCGGCTGATCTTCCGAAATTTCGTTATGAACCATTGGGATCAGCAAGCTGAGCAATACAAAAAACACAGCGAAAATGGATAGTCCGATAATAACGTTTGCCAAAGGCAGATCCCAGTTACCCAGTGAAATCGCCCCGGTCCGTTTCAGTTCAACATGTTTCGGTGTATCTTTGACAAATTCATGAGCGGGAGTGGCGGTGGTTATTGCTTCGTTGGATCTCATGCGTGCTTGTTGTTGACGGCAGATACGCCCATATAAATTCTGTAATTTCTCTTGGTGATTTTCTGAGGGAAATTGCTCGAACAAACGGGAGCAGTGCTCATATGCCTCGTCTATACGTCCCAGTCGTTCACAACATAGAACTATGGGGAAAAGGATATTAAAGTTCCCGGGAAACTCATTGTCGAGAGCAGCCAAGTACTGCAGCGCTTCCAAGAAATGTTCTTCTTTAAATAAGCGATCTGCTTCATGAAAGTAAAATTCCGCCTCTCCTTTTTCCATACAGCCTTCCTCAATTCGCATATGTTTCCATATGTTTATCCTAAAGGTCACACACGATCTATTCCGGATCGTAACATTGTCTTTTCGACCTAGTCAAGTCGCGTTGCCCCGGGATCGCCGGGAAACTCTCCGTATATAGGGATCCGTTTACGCGGGGCACACCAGGTGTATTTCAACCTTGAATCCGCCACCTTTTTTGTTGAATTTCGAGCTGAAATGTTTTATATTTAAATCAAGGATGTTGCCACGCTATAAACATTTCATTAGCGGGAGAATCGGGATATGCGAAAATCTGTGATATTGATTTCATCTATTGAGGAATTACAGTGTATTGGCAGCGATGCCACAAAGCCTTTGGATGGTAATTATAGGCTGGCAGATGACATAGATGCTGAAGTTACCTCCCGTTGGAACGACGGGGAAGGCTTCACACCCATTGGCAACTCCGAACATCCTTTTCTCGGCTCCTTTGACGGTGAACAGCATGTCATTAAAGGATTAGTAATTAACCTACCGGAGCAGGAAGACGTAGGGCTTTTTGGTAAAATTGAATCTACTGCCTCCATAAAAAACGTAGGGTTGAAAGACTGTATCATCTCGGGTTCCGAAGACGTGGGCGGACTCGTTGGCGTAAATACTGGAGGTACGATCATCAACTGCCATGTGACAGGAAAGATCACGGGAGAGAATTTCGTGGGCGGATTCGTTGGAAAGAATCTTCGCGGCACGATCAGAGATTGCCACGTGACAGGTGCGGTCAAGGGAAACATTACCACAGGAGGACTGGTGGGAGAGAACAAAGAAGGCATAACCACCAATTGCTACACAATAGTAGATATTTCCGGCTCCGCTTGGAGTGGTGGACTCGTGGGAAATAGCCTTGAAAGCACACTTACCGACTGCTATGCAACAGGCGATGTCAAGGGGAAGCTTTTCGTTGGAGGACTCGTGGGCGGGAGCACCGGCGTAATCACCAACTGTTATGCAACAGGCAAGGTCACAGGAGATATCTTAACCGGCGGACTCGTGGGCGGAAGCACCGGCGTAATCACCAACGGTTATGCGACAGGTAAGGTCATGGGAGCTGTTTCTGTCGGCGGACTTGCCGGAAGCAACCATGGCGTCATCACCAACAGCTATGCGACAGGTGAGGTCATAGGAATAAAGGGTGATGACGATCTTCAAAAGGGTGAGGGCAAGACGGGTGGTGACCGGCATAAATCGAGCAATAACACGGAAAACGAAAAGGCCGGTGGACTCGTCGGAGAGAACTGCTCCGGCACGGTCGCGAATTGCTATGCAATGGGAAACGTCACAGGAGTCGAAAACGTAGGCGGACTCGTCGGATGGAACTTCGGCAGTACGATCGCGAACTGCTATGTGACGGGAACGGTCAAGAAAAAAAGAGGCGTGGGCGGATTGATCGGATGGCACACCCACGGCTCGGTCGCAAGGTGCTATTGGCATGTAGATCATTCGAGACAAATATTCGAAACCGCGGAGGGGGGGCGCACAAAAGCCCAGATGACCGATCCTCATGACGAAGACACGTATTTGGACTGGAACTTTTCAACTATCTGGGCTCACGATACGGAGGCTTCTGTCAACGGTGGTTATCCCTATCTACAGACTATTCCGCTTACTCGGGACACTCAAGCTAAGAGCCGTCCTTAAAAAATCAAAAACAGCTAGGCATGCGTAGAAGAATTTTCTAAAAATGTCTGGTTATCACATTTTAGTTTGAATACGCTTTCCTTTAAATCAAGGGTATTTCTACGCTACGATGATTCCATGAATGGGAGGATCGGGACATGAGAAAATCTGTGATATTAATTTCATCTATTGAGGAATTACAGAGCATTGGCAGCGATGCTGCAAAACCTCTGGATGGCCGTTATGCACTGACGCAAGATATAGATGCTGAAGTTACATCCTATTGGAACGAGGGGAAAGGTTTCACACCCATTGGTAACTCAAATCATCCTTTCCTCGGTTCCTTTGATGGTCAACAGTATGTTATTAAAGGATTAGTAATTAATCGACCGGAACAAAATTGTGTGGGGCTTTTTGGTAAAATAGAATCTGGAGCTTCCATAAGAAATATAGGGATGGAAGCCTGCTTCAACGTAGGTTCCTCCGGCGTGGGAGGGCTCGTAGGATGGAGCCACGGCACAATCGATCACTGTTTTGCGACAGGAAAGATCATGGGGGATCAAAACGTGGGAGGAGTTATAGGGGAAAGCAGCGGCACAATCACCAACTGCTACGCGGTGGCAGAGGTCTTGGGAAGCAATTACATAGGCGGATTTATGGGAACGAACCGTGGCAGCATCACGCAATGCTATGGGACAGGCAGCGTTACGGGCGCCGGTTCCGGAGGTGGACTCGTAGGATGGAACTTGGGTGCAATTAAAAACAGCTACGCAACGGGCGCGGTCAACGGCTATATGTATGCGGGCGGACTTGTTGGCTGGAACGATGACACGATCATCGGCTGCAATGGGACTGGAAATGTTACAGGAGATGAGTCTGCTGGAGGACTCATCGGAGTCAACAATAGCAAAGCTACGGTCACCAACTGCTTTGCAAAGGCCACGGTGGCGGGGAACAATGGTGTGGGGGGACTCATAGGAACTTGCCAAGACTTGATCACCGATTGCTATGCAGCCGGAGATGTCAAGGGGAATAATCACGTGGGCGGGCTCATAGGAATCTGTGCCGACGGTACGATTACTGAATGTCATGCGACGGGAAATGTTACGGGCATCAATTCTGTAGGCGGATTCATAGGGTTTAAAAGATCTAAGATCAGCAGCTGTTACGCGACGGGAAATGTCAGGGGAAACGAGTTTGTGGGTGGATTCGTGGGACACAGTGTCTGCTTCACAATCACCAATTGCTATGCAAAGGGAAATGTCACAGGTAATGAAAAAGTGGGGGGACTCGTGGGAGAAAACCGTCACGACACGATTACCAACTGCCACGCGACAGGGACTGTTACGGGAAACAGAGACGTGGGCGGACTCGTGGGAAATAAGGCTGAAGGAACGACAACGAAGTGTTATTGGGATGTGGAGCGTTCCGGGCAGACATCCAGCGCAGAGGGGGAAGGGCGCACAACAGCGCGGATGGCCTATCCCTATAACGATAACACCTATGTGGATTGGGACTTTACAAGTATCTGGGCTCACGATACAGAGAGGTCTGTCAACGGTGGCTATCCTTATCTAAAGCATATGCCGCCTGTTCGGGAAAGGGAGGATGATGATGAAACACGTGATGAATGATCCGCGGCAAGGATAAGGGGGAAATATCACGCGGTTATTCGTTCTTGGGTGCTGTTGATTTCGCCTCTTTTTCTGATTGAGCGAGTATGTCGGCGAGGAGGCTTGGTTTATCGGTGAGAATATTGTCGACGCCCAAATCCAGCGCATCTCGGATTGCTGCCTCTGTGTTCAACGTGAACAGTGAAATCAATATCCCTTTTTTTCGGATGGCTGCCACTTCTTTGGCTGTAATATCAAAACGTTCCATCAGCGCCGGCGAGAGGGCAAAGGCGCGATGTTCGGGGGTGTAGGCGTCCCATCCGCCCGTGCGCAGGGCACTCAGCATATTTGCCGCGGTCAGGAAATCATAGGTGGTCGCCACCTCCGGCGCATAACTCCGAAATTGGATGAGGAACTCCGGACTCACTGAGGCAACAAGACATTGCTTGCTCATGCCTGCCTTTTGGATGACCGCTGCCGTTTCTTTTCCGATGGTTACACCGTCTTTCAACTCAATAAAAAAACGGTGGTTGGGCGCCGCTGCGAAAGCCTCTTCCAAGGTCGGCACAGTAACGCCCTTCCCCCGATAGGGGAAGTGTTCTCCGCCGTCTGTGGAGAAATGATAGGCGCCGTCCAAGGCACGGATTTCTTCCAGCGTCATGGCGCCCACATAGCCGGTGCCGTCGGTGGTGCGATCCACAGCGAAATCATGCATCAAAACCACATGTCCGTCACGGCTAAGCTGCACGTCAATTTCCAGCAGTACATGCTGCCAGCGGCCGGAGGCTTCGCGGACAGCAACGAGCGTATTTTCCGGCCATTCACTGCGGCCGCAGCGATGGGCGCCTAAGAGCAAAGGCGCGTTGGTAAAGTGATCTTCATGATCTTGTCTTTCGTTCATGACCGGCTTTTCTTGGGCAACCGTCACAGCGCCCGTCATGATCAACAGTGTAAGGGAAGCGATAGCAACGCTGCGTAGCATCATCATAGGTTCCTACTCCTTTTTAGCGAAATCCTACTATGCCATATACCCTATGACTCATAGAATTCCCTTTTGGTAACAGGCACCGCTTCCATCTTCTAAGGGCGCATGAGAGCACTATTCCTTCGCAGCGGTCAAAGACACCAAGGGCAGGTCTTTATGGTCGTGCCAAAAATTACCGCTCAGTCCCGGTGTTGCAGTCTCGACGCCGGACACGTTTTCAGGATCTACGTCTAGAACCGGCCAAACCAGTTCACCCTTCAGTTGCTCTTCTTCCTGTACATAGGCGCCAAGGCGCAGAGAATTACAATCCAGCCACTGGATAATTTGGCGGCGGTCCTTGTCAGAAACGCTGTCTTTATGATGTTCATCGAATAGGGCTTTCCCGATTTTCGACGCACGGGCGCCGAAGCGGCCGGGAATGGTCCGTGATCCGCCGTGGACGCCGCTGTAGTCGGTAGTCATATCGCCAAACATAGCGCCGGCAAACCAAAAGCTGTACTCTTCCTTGAGATTTTCGTAGGACATATCTTGGAGCCCCGCTTGTTGTTCACGATGGCAGGGCAGGCAACTTTCTTCGAAAATGGGTTTTATTTGACGATAATAACTGATGGGTTCGAGAGGTCCGCATTCCGGCTGTAATGGGGAAGGCGGACGCTGCAAGGCGAGGGGATGTCCGATTCGTTGCGGCGCATCGTAAGGGTCTTCATGGCAGCCCATGCAGGTCATTTGTTCACCGGGATGTACGAAAGCGCTGGAGCGCATGGATTGGACCGCCATGAAGTTTTCATCGAGGGCTTGAAAGATCAACTGTTTGGCGACGGGTGCTTCGAAATAGGCGCTGCCGTCCTCTTCCACGGGAACGATGCCCAAGGGGATGCGCGGCGTATTTTCACGCTCATAACCGATCATAGGTTCTCCCATGGCATGGTTTGACTTGGGTATATTTTGCACGATGCGCAGCCACTTGATCCGCGTTCCTTCCGGGAAGGGGAGGTCGCTGTTGTATACGTCCATGACGGCGATGGTCGCGGGCGGCGCGTCAGGCTTTTCACGGGAGCGCACATTTTTGGGCAGCGCGGGCGGCGTTGTTCGGGGGCGGAGGGGAATGGGATTGATGATGCGGAGACGTTCATCGTGGGCGCAAGGCATGGCGCGCAGATCGCAGAGTATTTCTTTGTTGCCGAAGCGATCGAGCAGCACGATATTTTCCCATTCGTTACACAGATACAAGGACTCATTGAGCGGCCACGGCGTGCCGTAACGGTAATGGCGTCGTCCGGGCATTTCGGTTTCGGGAAAGGGCTCTTCCGGTGTAATGCGCCGAATTTGCGACATATGATGATCATCCTTACCCCGTAAATCCAGCATGCACAAGGAACCGTAAACAGAACCGTGATGCGGGGCGGCAGTAAAAATATAGAGCGGCGAGTTGGGTACCGCGCGAATACCCATTTCCACCAGGGGCGCGCCGAAGCGGCTGTCTCTGCCGCGGCCGGGTTCCGATGACCACGGAACATGATCAGGGAAGGTGTGAAAAGGCAGCGGATAATTACCGTGGGGCGCGCGCGGATTGGTGCCGTCGGGATTAGATATCCAGAAGCGTGTTCCCAGACAATTTTCCCGATCCACATAATCCCATCGCGTGTAGACAAGCTGTCCTTCATTATTGACGGAAGGATTCCATTCGCTCGTTTCAAAATAACTGAGGGGCTGTATGTCGCCGCCGTCTTCGTCCATGGAAAACAAGGTGAAGCTCGGTACCTTCAGGTAGGCGTCGAAACAACGGATGTAACCGCCGCGCCGTTCCGATACGAAGGCGATCCTGCCGTCAGGCAGCCAACAAGGATCAAAGTCATTATAAGCGCCGTCGGTCAGCTGCATCAATCCGGAACCGTCCGTATTCACTTTAAACAGATGGAAACAACGCTCTTGTGTATGGATCCAGCGGTGATCTTCGTTTTCGGTCCAAGCAAAGAGTATGCTGCTGCCGTCGTAAGAAAGGTCGGGTGTGGCGAAAGCGCCGTAATCCAATATTTGTCCTTTCAAGCGGCCCTTTTGAACTCGGGCGTCCTTTAAGATATCCACAATTTCCGGGCGCGTCTTGAAGCTATTTATGCGATAAAGTCCGCCGCCGGGCAGCGCATTGAATCCAAAATACTGGGTTACAAAATGACCGCCTTGGGCGTCTTGGGTTTGTGGGTTGGAGCGCACCGAGCCTTCGAAGGTGCCTCGTACCACACATAGGAGACTGTCGAAGTCAAGAGCGGGATCGCTCAACATCCATTGGCGGCGCAATGCACAGAGCGCAAGATAAAGCGCCTTGTATGACGGCGAATCGGGGTCAAGCTTTTCCTTGCTGCACGCCCTACGGAGCCGCTCCATATCGTGACGCAGAGAAGCGCGATATTCGGTGTCGTTGTCATCCGCCGTCGCGGCAACCAGAGCATCTACACGCCGCCACACCGTGGACAAGACTTTGTCGTCCGATTCCCATACCAAAGCGTTTTCATCGAATACTTGGCGGCGCAAGGTGGCGGGGTCAGGTCCTCCGGGTCGTGATTCGGGATATTCTTTTTTGCCGATCCATCGAAAATCATGGGACCATTGGCGAAGCACATAATCCTCCAAGGTATCGATGTCGATGCTACGCAGGTCTAGCGATTGGACGTGTTTTGCGAAGATCTCGCGCAAGGGCGTGACATCTTCCGATTCCGGCAAGGGCTGCAAGGCGGTGGGCATACCTCCGGGAATATCCAAGGTTGGTGTTTCATCCTCTTTCGGCTCTCGAAAACGAAATTCACCGTTACGGTCGTGCCCTGAATCGTCCCGCGCGGGATCATCCTCATTAAAGTTCCATAAGCCTAATACGGCGGGGTTGGCAGTCAGGGGCGCTGTCGGCAAAGGGTGATCCCATGTTGCACCGGAAGAGATACGGAGCAAATCGATGTAGCCTCGGCAGTGGAGACCGCCCTCCACGAGACCGCCGATGACCAAATTACCGGGGACGCGCGTTTCCTTATGAATATGCGAGGCAATGCGGACAACTTCAACGGCATCGACAAAGAGCGCGGCTTCGTCGCGATCCAAGACGAAACCAATCCAGTGCCATTTACCGTCGGTAAGTACTGTGTCGCTGTGAATATGATCAGGGTCGCGGCCGGGTGTATAGGCGTGCAATTTTCCATCGCCGGGAGTGGTAAACAATTCCCAGTGCGCAGCGGAAGCTTTGCTCTCATGGGCGACGAGAATATTGTACCCTTTGGCGTCGGTCAATTGGACGCGGCATTCCACGGTAAGGGGCAATTGACCGTATTCAGCGGCCGGCGCTGTCACCAATGCGGCTTGATTCGTATCCAAGCACTGACCGAAGACATCTTCCCCGGAGACAAGGACTGTTTGCGCAGGGAGGAGTATCGAAGAAAACAAAATGAGTAAAGACGTGAACATAAGATATAACAAGACTCCAAGTAATGACAGCTATGGAAGAGGCAACAACTAGTATATCCTGATTGGGATCACAACCTGTTAACCGATGGAGGCGGCGGCCTTTTTGTGCCGGAAAGGGCGTGCGTCGCATACCTGCGGCAGCTGTGATCAAGAACCATTTTGCAGCTCATGGGATATGCTATACTTCAAGTTTCAAAGCGTCTTTTTCGTGGGTACCGTTCTTGGATAGTTTATGTCGAATAAAGCTCTCTTTCATGCTGTGAACCTAACGCGGGCATTACTTTTGTTGCTGCTCGTTTTTCATTTCTTCGCCAATTGTTGGTGGCTCCATGTAGACAACCACGCCATCCAAACGGATGAAGAAACTCATATGATTATGGCGCGGGATTATTACAGTGCCCTCTTCCCGCATGAGGGGCCCCGTGGACTCGGCGCGCGGCTTCGGGCTGTTGCCCATGTTAAGACAGAAGTGGGTAACCCCGTCCACCCGCCAGCGCTGCATGTGCTCGGCGCCCTCTTTTCGCATATCCTCGGTTATGGCGTCGACCGCATGGCCTTTGTCAACACCCTTTCTTTTCTTGCCGCCATCGTGGGTGTTTATCTAATCGCCCGCCGTTTCCTCGCGCCCTATCATGCGTTGTTCAGCGCCGCCGTCTTTAGTTTTACGCCCATGGTCTATAGCGCGTCGCGTTTTTTCATGACCGATTACCTGTCCATGGCACTGATCGTGTGGGTCTTCTATACACTGCTCAGGTCGGAGGGCTTTTCCAACCGGCCTTGGTCGCTCCTTTTTGGCGTACTCAACGCTGCGGCACTGCTCGCACGGATTACAAGCCCGCTCTATTATATTTTCCCGGCCTTTCTTATTTTCTGCGCCGGATTCTTGAAACCTTTCTTCTCATCCTCAAAAGACAACGCATCACGAAGACAGGCGCAAGTCCGCGTTCTGCTTCACGGGTTGTTGATTGTCGTGGTGACCCTCATGCTTGCGGGTCCGTGGTACCTCGCCCACAGCCGTCAATTCTACCAATATTGGTTCAATCCGCAACAGGGCGTGAAGGGTTCCGCCATTTCCTTTATGAATACGAAACCAGTACCAACAGTAGAAAAACCGACGGCAGAAGAAAGTGCAACAAAAGAAGCGATGACTGCGTCAGCGCCTGCCGCGGAATCGTCGCAGAAACCAACTGTTGATTCGGCGGCGGCGACTGAGAAGGTGGACACGCCGAAAAGTGCCGCGCCGGCAACTACACCAACGAAGATAGAAAAGGGGAGAGATTGGTATTTGCCGCAACGGGTTATAGGGTGGGCGCGCTACCCGGTCTTCGTCATTAATAATGGCGTTTTTTTGCCTATGTTCCTTCTCGCCCTCGCAGGCATGGTGTTGATTCCCCTATTGAGCCGGTTTCGCCGTCAGCCGGTGCCTTGGATACTGCTTGCTGCGCTCTTGTCGACCTACGTATTTCTTACCGTACTGCTGCGCTTCGGTACGCCCCGCTATGCGCTGCAGGTACTTTTCGTTTTTGCGCTCTGCTCAGCTCTGCCTATTGTGACGCTGCCTTGGAGATGGCTGCGCCGCACCGCCATGGTTCTTTATCTAGCAGTGCTTCTCTTCCAATACGGCAATCTGACGGTTTGTGCTTACGGCGATTGGTCGGAACTCAAATTGCCGATTATCCCGGATCAAGAATTTCAAAGTAACTACGATGATCTTGGTTTGTATCTATACAAGCCCGTGCTTCACGGCTCCTTTTCCTATGGCCGTATGGAAGCCCCCACACAGGACAATTTTAAAGACCGGCTTTTTTTCGCCATGCTGAAAGAAGAACAGATGCGCCCCTTTTCCGGTGTGGAAGCGCCCTATGCACGCTTGAACATTCGCGGCATGATCTTCGACGAAGCCCATTTCCCATCACAGGCTAAGACTGACAGTCCCTTCCAGCGCAAGGACATCCCCGAAGAATGTATCCCTTATCGGCAGTTGACCCATTACGGGTGGGGCAAAAAGCTCGAAGATATTCTTCCCGTTATTGACTTGGTGGATTATGTGGCGTATACGACCGAAGATATCTCGGAAGAAGAGGAAGAGCAGTGGATGCAAAGCCTTCAAGATCAGGGCTTCGAAAGGATTGACCGCTTTCACGAGCCGCGCAGCGGTATGATTGAGGAACGTTTCGTTGGTCTTCTGGCGCGGACAAATACACCGCCCCTGCCTGAAGTGCAGACGGTGCAAGAGGCGACAGCACTCGGACTGGCGGAAAGCTATCGGCTCCGTTATTCCGCCGCCTATTCCCAGATGACGCCGGAGCTGTGCAGTGCTGTTGACGCACGGTTGACTGCACTCATCGACGCTGCCGGACAGAGCACGGCTGTCAATGATCAGGTTGACTTCCGCGGATTTGCGATGCATCCCGTCAGCGATGATCACTATATGCTTATTCTCGTCTTTGAGAACCATGAACGATTGTCTAATAATTATCGGCTCCTGCTCGCAGGCATCCCGACTACCCGAGACGGTACACCCTTGGTAAGCGGTACCGACAATAATCCGCAAGCCTTTCAATGGAGTTTCGATCCCACGCCCTCGCTGACGAATTGGCCCGAAACAGGCTATATCTTGATCCGTTTCCCTATACATACGGATCCCCTTACCTACCGCATGGCATTTACCTTTTATTCATCGGAAGCAGGCGCTTGGGGCAAGACCGTTGACTTGGGTCTTGTGGATTTCAGCAAGTTCAGAACGCAATGATTGGCGGGCTGGATCAAAGCACAGCACTTTCTTACAATAAAGACAAGCCGCCACTTCTGATAAAAAACGGAGCCTCAAGAATAAGAAATGAGCAGGATTGAAGGACAAGAAGCGCAGAGAACCGTGACAGGATTAAAAACCCTGGTGCAGGGTTCGCTCTTATCTGCCGCCAGTGTCTTCATTTCTATGGCGGCCTTACTCGTAACCAGCAAGCTCTTTACGAATGCTCTCGACCAAAGCCAAGTGGGCATCTTCGCTTTGCTCCTCGTCACCTCTGATTTTATCATCTATGCATCGGGAATGGGGCTCAGCTCGTCCATGCCCAAACTCGTGGCAGAAGCGAATCCCGCACGGCGCAAAGAAATTATTGGCAGCGCCTTGGCAGGTCAAATCCCTTTGCTGCTCCTCGTCGGTGCTGTGGTTCTCTTGGCGCAGCAAGTGATCCCTGTCCCTGATACGCAGGCGGAGACGAGCGCGTGGGCGGGCGTGCATAGTTGTCTCCACTTCCTGCCCCTGTTGTTTATTGCGGGCGGATTACGAGATTTGATCCTTGCCATGCTTGCCGGTCTTGATCGCTACGCCTTCCGCGCCGGCGGTATTGCCCTTGCTTCACTCGCACAAGTGGTGCTTGTATACCTCTTTATTTGGCGCGGCGGCGGTCAGCTAAAAACGCTCACCGTCGTCATGGCACTGTCTTACGGCATTGCGCTCATCTTGCTTTGGACGGGCTTGGGTGTCCATGGCAAGCCTCGTGTCCGGTGGCGTGACTATCTGAAGCAAGTACGTTTTAGTTTTCCGCTCTACCTCAACCAACTCATGACCTTTTTTAATCAGCGCTTTGATACGATGCTCGTATCCGCCCTTGCCGGCGTTACCAGCGCAGCCATTTACGAGATGATGAAGAAGTTACCTGTTTTGGTGAACCGTGTGATGAACGCTTTATTGGTGCCTTATCTGCCCCATATTTCGCAATTACTCAGTGTGTCCGATCATGCCGGCGCGGCACGGGTCCTCCATCATGCGGTAGGTCTGTCCGCTTTCTTCGGCTATGGCGCTGTGCTGCTCTTGACTGCACTACAGCGCCCGTTGATACTGTTGTTGTTCAATGCGGACTATCTTGCCGACGCCGCTATCCTCGGACTGCTCTTGACTGCTGCGAGTCTCGCCTTACAATCGGGGTTGATGGCGAAAATGCTCATCGCTTTGGGCCGCAATGTACCCGTTCCCTTCGTGAATATGAGTACCATGTTGCTTACTGTGGGCGCAGATATAATTCTGATCCCTTATTTTGGCATGGTTGGCGCTGCTGCCGCGGTCATGGCCGCCTCGGGCGCGGGCTTCTTCCTCCTTGCCGCCTTTACGCATCGTGCCGGCATTCCTGTAAAACTGTGGCATTGCGTGAAGCCCATGCTTTTCCTTTTGCTATCTGCAGCGCCGCTGTACTATGGTAGTCTCGGTATTGTTGGGCGCCTCCTAGCTCCGTGCCTCTTTGTAATGTTATGTTTGGTCTTCTCTGTGGTAACGCCGCGTCAATTGATTGCCATTACTTCTTCAATCATGCCGACGGTGCGCAAGGGAAGCCCTTGTACTTGATGCTTTTTTGCACATAAACCGCGCTGTCTTCTGGAGTGCTTAATCATGTCAAATGCACCGATAAGAATCATTAACGCTACTGCCCCCATTCGTATCTGCGACTTAGGCGGATGGACCGATACGTGGTTTGCGGAACGGGGCGCTGTACTGAATATAGGCGTCTACCCTTATGCGGAAGTGCAGATATTCGTACGGAAATGCGGTGCAGGCGAATCCCGTGAGATCGTTTTGCATCCGGAAAATTTTGGGGAACGCTATGCCCTGCCGCTGCCCATTGAATACGATAAGCATCCTCTCCTAGAAGCCTGCTTAGATATTATGGACATTCCCGATGATATCTGTTTGGAAGTAAATCTCTTTTCTAACGCACCGCCGGGATGCTCCACGGGCACGTCCTCCGCGATTAGCGTCGCCTTACTCGGCGCACTGGATCTCTTGACACCGGGCAGGCTGACCCCCCATGAAGTTGCTGCCCTCGCCCATCGCGTGGAGACTGAACGGCTCGGTCTGCAATGCGGTATCCAAGATCAACTGTGCTCTGCCTATGGCGGCATCTGCTATATCGACATGTACGCCTATCCCCATGCTTCGGTTTCCCATATCTGGGTGTCCAATGCGATCTGGTGGGAACTGGAGCGGCGGCTTGTGCTTGTTTTTCTCGGCCGCTCTCATGCTTCCAGTGAAGTGCATGGAAAAGTCATCCGTAATTTTGAACAGAACAATGCAGACAAATCAGCACTGGAACCCTTGCGGCAGGCGGCGCGCAGCGCACGGGACGCACTCTATCAAGGCGACTTTGAAAGCTTTGGTAAAGCGATGATCGCCAACACCGATGCGCAGCGTGCCTTGCATCCTGCCTTGGTATCCGCGGAAGCGGAAGCACTCATTGCCCTTGCCCGTGAGCATGGAGCTATAGGCTGGAAAGTAAATGGCGCCGGCGGCGAAGGCGGATCAGTAACGCTTCTCTGTGGACCTGCTAATGAACAAAAACGGGCGCTCGTCCGCGCTATCCCTGAGTTGAATCCGAATTTCCAGACTTTACCTCTTTATCTGTCGCGCTTCGGTTTGCGCCAATGGGAATGCTCCATGAAAGATGTGAAGGATAAGGGCTGCTGACACAAAAGCAAAATGCTTAGAAGGTGCGCGGCGCTTTTACAAAATAGCGATACAGCCGCTTTAACGGATAATAGAAACCGGGATAATGACTTGAAAAGAGCCGCAGCAGATCATGGAGTGACCCTTTGAGGCGCTGCTCGGGTCGTCCTTGATCCGGGTTGAAGGGCAGCGACAACAAGGCGGGCCACATACGCTGCAGCAAGTCTCGGTGGAAGCGCCACTCCGGACCCTGTCGATAACGATCGGGCACGGCAAGCAGTGTCTCCAACAGCAAGCGATTGTTATAAGGGCTCAATGTTTCCATGGCCATGTCCCATTCCAATTGGCTGGAAGCCTGCCACGATCCGAGCACCAATTCCCAATGGAACAGGTCAGTGGGAACCATGCCGATCCGCTCACAGAGGGGCAGGGTACTATCGATCCATTCTTGAAAGTGCGCGGCTGCAAAAGCACTGCCTTCCATGTTGTGCAGCGTTGCGAAGAGGGCGCCGGAGATGCGCCGTGCAGGTAAGGCACGTCCAAAGAGATAATATTTACAGCGGCCTACTTCGCTCACGTTGCCCTTCACACACCAATGATCTTTCGGAAAGTGGGCATATAAAGCTTGTGCAAGGACCCCACAGGCGGGATGGGCGTCCACGCTGTGCAGGAAGAATTGCACTTCAAAATGAGGATCCATCCCTTGAGGACAGGCTAAGGGTTTCCAATCAACGCCCGCGGCCTCGGCAAGAGCTTGGGCAACGCGCAGGTCTTCATGATCGTCTTTCATGGAGGCGTAAGCCATGGTGTAAACGTACAGAGACGCAGCGAAAGGACGTGCCGCAGCCAGCAATAATCGGCTATCCAATCCTGCGGTCAGCGGCAGTGCCAGAGGCGCACGGCGTAGGGCAGCCGCCATAGTACCTTCCAATAAAGTCTGAACACGCTCCAGCGCAGCATCGTATTCCAAAGTCATGGGTCCGGCGTCGGGCCAAAAACGGTGAACTGTGCCGCCCTCTAATTGAAGATAATGATTAGGAAGCAAGCGGTGCACGCCGCGGTAGAGACTGGATGAGCCCGGCCACCAATAGGCGGCGGTCAAGGCGGAAGCATGGTGTCGAAAGTACTGCGCTTCAGGGTCTTCCTCAAGAGCAAGGTGGGACGAGACCAAATTCGCTTGAGAAAAACACCAGGTCCGACCGGATCCGTCGGCGTGATAATGGAGTTGCCGCAAGGCACAAGCGTCCGATACAACCACGGCCTGGGAAGGCCTTCGAATAAACAGCACAAATCTGCCGCAAAGATCATGAAGAAGGTGCAGCGGCAGCTCTTTTTTCAACGCTTTCAAAATCCTGCGCAATCGTGGCCGCTCATCATCATCAGGATGGTAGGGGTCTAAAAAATAACCGAGCAATACAACTTCGCAGTCTTCCTCCTCTTCATGAATAACGGGAAGAAGAGGATGCGTGTGGATTGCATGGCCCTTGCCGAAAAAAGTGGTATTGAAGTCGGGAGGCACTGTAAAAACCGGTTGCGAGGGTTCCTTAGCATACAGCGGCTCACATATAAATTGGCGGGCATGAAGGGGAAAGGCAGGTGCCGCAGTATCCATCCCATGTTTATCCATGAACCCAAATCCTTTATGTGAATGACAAGATTTTACGAAGAGTCAACCAGCTGCGGAGCATTATCCTTCCTTAGAAAATGGACACACAACAATTACTCCTTTTCCAGGGGTAAATACAGCTCAGTACCTAGTATGCTAACGGACGCCATGGTTCTATTCCAAAAAAACATGGTGGAATAAAAAAATGCCTTGTCAATGTTTATTCACAACAAGAGGAACCGGACTCTCGGCTTAGAATAGGATAAAACAGGAAGTTTTATCCCGAAGATACGGCAGCCGTTCCTAAGAACCATACGAACACAATAACGGAGGAAGTCATGAATAATTCGTGTATAAACAAAAGTTTTTTGGTCGTAGGGCGGGTCTTGCTCGGCCTTATTTTCATTACCAGCGGTTACGGTAAGTTAATGGATTTTAGCGGTACAGCCGCCCATATGGAATCCGTTGGGATGCCTTTGGTACCGCTTATGTTGGTAGGCGCCATCGCGGTGGAACTGGGCGCCGGCCTGTCCGTATTCCTTGGCATCAAAGCACGGTGGGGCGCCCTCGCGCTCTTTTTGTTTTTGATTCCCACCACCTTGATCTTCCACAAATTTTGGGGCTTAGATAATCCCGATATGGCCATGATGCAGCATATCAACTTTATGAAAAATATTGCCATCATGGGCGGCATGCTCGTCGTTGCCGCCGCCGGACCGGATCAGCCCGGTATCGGAGGGCTATGCCCCTGCTGTTGCAGCGGCGACAAATGTGACAGCTAAGCCTTATCCGTCGTAGCCACATCGTTTAATTATATTTTATGTGCCCCTCTCTCTATTCTATGCAGCCATAAGGGAGGGGCACAGTGCTGTTTATGGGGATTCATATAGGGAAATACCTGTTCCGGGGGCATATGAAAGCGTCCCTTTTCCCAACGCTTCCGCCGATGCTCTCTTTATGTTCAACAGCATCCCCTAATCCCAATCTTGCCCTTGAGTTTGATCATACATCAGTTGCTGGGGTATTATCACCACTTAGTTCTTGTTGGGAACCGGGTTCATATGAATCAGTTGGTGTTTTCAAACAAGCCTTTGGTATACCTTTTTTATGTAATGCATAAGCGGTTGTTTTATAACACCGGCATTCATGCGCATACTGTTCTTATTTAGGTTTTGAATGCCTGACACAGTGGGAGTAACACATGTCAAATTTTACGATGTGGGATTATGGTATCTTAATTTTATATTTTGCGTCCATGGCGGCACTGGGCCCGCTTTTCGCGCATAAAGGAAAGACAACGGAAGGTTATTTTCTTGGCGACCGTTCGTTTCCCGGTTGGCTCATCGGTTTTTCTATGTTCGCCACTTCGATCTCATCCGTCACCTTTATGGCCTACCCGGCAGACGCCTTTAAGACGGCGTGGTACCGCATGACCCCCAATGTCATGTTGCCCATCGCTGTTTTTATCGCCGCCTTATTCTTTCTCCCCTTTTTCCGCCGCACGCGCATCGTGTCCGCCTATGAATTTCTTGAAGTTCGCTTCGGGCCTAAAACCCGCCTCTATGCCGCTGTTGCTTTCATCATTTCGCAAGTTATTCGCGTCAGCCTGATTCTCTTTCTCGTCTCCGTACTTTTCCACGAAATGACAGGATTGAACGTATATTACTGCATTTTAATCGGCGGACTCGTGACCTCCTTCTACACCGTACTGGGAGGTATCCAAGCCGTAATGTGGACGGACTTTATTCAGTCTGTTGTATTATGGATCGGCGGGCTGGGCACCTTGTATGTTGCCTTGCGTGCGATCCCCGGCGGCGTGGGTCAGGTCATTTCTATGGCATCAGAAGCAGGCAAGTTTTCCATGATGGATCTCAATGCTGAAGGTGTTCTTGAAACCATTCAGTTCAGCCCCGACTTTACAAAAAAGACCATCTCCCTCTTTCTGCTTGTGGGGCTCGGCAACTGGCTCGCTGAATACAGCAGCAACCAAAACGTTATCCAGAAATATGCATCAGCACGAGACGCCAAACAAGCCCGTGTCGCCATCTGGGTCTGCTGTCTGTTCAGCGTTCCCACCTGGGCGTTATTTATGTTTATCGGCACCACACTTTGGGTCTTCTTCCAATTACTGCCCACCCCGGAAGCCTCCGCCATGCTGACCGGCGCAGCAGGTGCAAAGGCAGAGCAGATCTTGCCCTACTTCATTATTAACTACCTGCCTGCAGGTGTATCGGGATTGGTCATCGCTGCGGTACTTGCGGCGGCCATGTCCAGTCTATCCGGCAGTATTAACGCCACCTCTGCCGTTAGTCTCGTAGACGTTTACAAACGCCATATCGCCCCCGATAAGACCGATCGGCACTATGTACTGTTGGCGAAGGGCGTCGGTTTTGCCATGTCCGTTTTGATGTTGGTGGGCGCGGCACTATTACAATATCTACAAAGCAGTACGCTGCAGGACAGTGCCACTATTTTAACGGCCTTGACGGCGGGCGGCTTGCTCGGTATTTATTTGCTAGGCTTTTTTACCAAAAGGGGCGACGACCGCAGTATCCTGCTCGGTATTGCCTTCACGCTAATCTTTTCGTTGTGGATGGTATTATCGCAACTGGGTTGGCTGCCTGATATACTCATTTCACCCATACACAGCTACTATGCAGGAATGCTCGGTCATATACTCATGTTCGTCATCGGCTATATCTTCGGTATCTATTTCCATAAGGTGACCGAATTTGACCAATGGGAAAAGAATAATCCTGACCTGAATTAATCCCTACACTTCAATCTTCTGCCACACCTAGTGCAGGCCGCTTTTAGCGCCTCATAGGTGTGGCTTTTTTTATACGCCCTAAGTAAGAAAGGCTTTAGATGCCGCCGCCGTCTTGGTGAGGTGAAGCGGGCTTTTCTACCCAGTGCTCATGGGTCAATTCTTTTTCAACCGTAAAGACGGCGTCAAGCTGCTCAAAGATACGGTGCAGGCTGCGCCGGTTACTGT
>JAAYJI010000303.1 GCA_012523015.1 Candidatus Hydrogenedentota bacterium | reverse complement strand
CCCTCGGATGTCGAAAAGGGAGCGTCCTTGTCGAACAAAATAAGGGAGTCGTTGAGATTCTGGATGATTTCCAGTTCCGTGGCGGATTGCGGTTGCGTTCATGGGCTAAGGATATTCGTTTAGCGCGACGTTTCATTGAAAAAGAACGGCCGGATATTATCCATGTCAATAGTTCTGAAGATCATTGGACTATGGCGGCGGCGAATTGGAGATCCTCAACGCCTTCCCCCCTACTGCGTACGCGCCACAATACCTACACCGTATCTTCCCATTTGCCCAATCGTATCTTGAACAAAAATCTGACCGATTTCCAAATTGTTGTATGCAACACGGTCTGCCAAGATCTTGCCCAGCATCGCGCCTTTAATGCAACCCGTTTACATGCAATACATAATGGTGTTGACGCGGAGCTGTATCAGGCGAATCCGGAAATACGCAATCAAGCCCGCGCTGAATTTGGATACAAAGACGATGATATAGTCTGCGGCATTGTGGGCCGATTGGTCCCTGCAAAGGGGCATACATTTCTTTTTCAAGCCCTTGCAGAATTGAAGGACACGCGGCCCAATCTCCATATTTTGGCTTTTGGGCAAGGAGTTTTAGAAGAGGAATTGCGTCACTTAACCGAAAGGCTTGGAATCGCATCGCGCGTACAATTCGCCGGGTTTCGCAATGATATGGATTTTTGTATTCAGGCTTTTGATATAGGCGCCCAGCCTTCCATCGATTGTGATACGTCGTCGTTCAGTATGAAAGAGCAAATGGCAGCGGGAATCCCTGTTATTGCTGCAGATTACGGCGGTCTCGGTGAAATCATTGATCATGAAGTTGAAGGCATTCTCGTTCCTACCGCTTCCATATCTCCCTTGACAGCCGCCTTAGAGAAGCTTGCATCGGACCCGATATTGCGCAAAACCATGGGTGAACGTGCACGTCAACGTGTCTTGAACGAGTTTTCTCAGGAAGTATTTGTGCGCCGTACAGCCGATGTTTACCGGCGCGTTGTGGAGGAGCACTTGTCCAAGAACAAAGGACACCTATCATGATTACTGTGGCTCATGTGAATGAGCAAAAAGGGTTGCGCGGCGGTGAGCGGCAAGCTTCTTGGCTGGTGCGCGGCTTAGATAAAGAGGGGGTGAAAAACATCGTCATAGGGCGGCAGGGCGAACCCTTTATCGCAATGCACCCGGAAATGGATAATTTGATTCGTATTCCGCTCCCCCTCCGTGGTGAACTGGATCTTTATACCGCTTACCAACTTGCCCGCCTCGCCAAACGCCATCGTATCGATATTTTCCACGCCCATTCGAGTCATGCCCATGGCCTGGCTGTACTGGCAACAGTCTTCGGCGCGCCCGCGCGTGTTGTGGTTTCACGGCGCGTCAATTTTATGCCTAAAAAACATAGGTTGAGCCGTTGGAAATACCATCGTGCCCATCGTATTTTATGTGTTTCTGAAGTGGTGCATGAAACATTGCTTGCCTATGGCTTGCCGGAAGAGCGTCTGAAAACAGTTCACAGTTCGGTAGATATGCAACGGGCCATGATGCCTGCAGTTTCAAGAAGCAGTCTTGACATACCGGAGAATGTACCCTTCCTTTTTTCAGCGGGCGCTTTGGTTTCACACAAAGACCATGCCCGTCTTTTAGAGGCTTTTGCCCGTGTGAAGCTGCGCTTTCCCACTGCACGATTGGTAATAGCGGGAGAAGGCCCCTTACGTAAAGAGCTTGAGACGCAGATACAGACGCTCGGCTTAGAGACGAGTGTCTCTTTGCCCGGCCATTGTGATGAGGCTCCGGGAATTTGCCGCAGTGCTGATCTCTATGTGTCTTCAAGTTGGTCCGAGGGCTTGGGTACTTCGATTCTTGAAGCGCTCGCTACCGGTACGCCGGTTGTTGCTG
>JAAYJI010000302.1 GCA_012523015.1 Candidatus Hydrogenedentota bacterium | reverse complement strand
GATCTACACCTACGTCTTTATTTGATAGAACCCGTGCGCCTGCCTTGATATCACTGGCCTTATTCGTGTCATTGCCCGTGTTGCCCGGCGAGCTCGCCTGACCATTGTAAAACCACACTTCCCCTTCGTTGAGGCTTTGGCTCACATCGGTCACACCATCTCCATCATAATCGAGCTCTACGATGGTTCCGTCTTCGGCAGCACGGACAAAGAGACCGGTATAGCGGAAGACTGTCGTGGGACCATCCGTCACATCTTCCCCAAAGGGCAAGATAAAAAACTGACCGAAGCGGCTTGTATCGGAAACACTGGTTTTAACATTCTGTACTGCAAAGCGCGAAGCGGCACCGGACACTTTCGATACGGCAATGTCCGACGTAGAAAAAATCTTGTCTTTGCCGTCGTACTGCAAACTTGTTCGTGTCCACGCAAAGGTTTCATCAATAATAACGAATCCACCTGCAGGAATAAGATCGTCGGGATATCCCGGTGCTATGCCATTGGTCAAATCACCATCCCCCCAAATTTCGGTACTTGGCTGGATGGGAACATTGATATCCGCTTCATAGCCGTCTTCCCAATGGTCATAAACAATGACTGTCTTCGGGTAGGGCACCGAAACGGCAAGAATCGTGCGGACTCCGCTGTTCATATCGTCGGAGTTATTGCCTGCGCTCACCAAGCTTTGGCGCAACTGTGTATCGTTTTCCGGAAAGGGCAGATAGAAGATGTGCGTTTTATTGGCTTCATAACAGGGGTTGTCAAAAGATTCCAAAACATTGACAGTAACCATTGCCTCAACACAGACCACCGGCGCGGGAGAACACACTTTGTAGATAAAGGTATCGGTTCCTAAAAAGGCGCCGAAAGAAACATAGGTCATTTCGCCGGCAGCACCAACTTGAACAAAACCGCCCACCGGGTTATGGGTAATCGTTATCGAATTCGGATCAATATCGCAGAGGTCATTATCAAGGACATTAAAACTTACCGGCACTCCTTGCATGGCGGTAACAAAATCATTGTTCGCGAAAATAGTATCTGTTACCGCATGATGTTCGG
Source organism: Candidatus Hydrogenedentota bacterium (assembly GCA_012523015.1). Taxonomy (NCBI): domain Bacteria; kingdom Pseudomonadati; phylum Candidatus Hydrogenedentota; species Candidatus Hydrogenedentota bacterium. The sequence goes on along the minus strand of JAAYJI010000302.1, from coordinate 23,904 downwards.
AAGTGATCGGACCATTACAACCCTCAGCAGATGCCGTAATTACAGAGGTACCGAACCAGGCGGCATCATAGGTCACGGCACCTGTGTCTTCGTCAATCGTATTGCCGGCGGCAAGACTGGCACTGTCAAGACTGTAGCTCATAGCGGTGCTGTCTGAAGAACTTGCTTCGTACACAATCGTCTCACTGCCCCGGCAGCGTTGTGAGCTTGAACCAAGCGTGAACACGGGTATGCCCGCCGTGGGAGTAATCGTGACCGTATAAACTGCGCTTTTCATGCAGGCGTCGGAGGATGCTGTTGCCGTAATTTCGGTAGTTCCCGACCAGCCGCTCACATAGGTCACTTCGCCCGTTACCGCATCTATGCTGTTGCCTGCCGCCAAACTTGCGGCATCCAAAGAATAGGTAATCGTATCTGCGCCGTCAGCCGTTGCTGTATAAAAAAGTTGCTCCGCGCCCGAACAACGGATCGAAGCAGGGCCCGGTGCAAATTCCACATCGTCAATATCACACGAAGAAATTATGATAATTTTTCCGGCAGCGCCGCGGCCGGGCTGTTGGGTCGAGTTGCTTCCTGCACGGAAGCCGCCTCCGCCGCCACCGCCGGGAGCCACACCCATAGCACCGGGAACGCCTAATTGTGCGCCGTCGCCGCCGTCACCGCCGCCGCTCGGCGCTGTGGCGCCATCTTGCGAAATCTGGCTGCTGTCGCCATAAGCACCGGCAGCGCCCGTACCCGCAGCAGAGCCGCCGCCGCCGCCAAAACTGCCGCCCACACCGGCAGCACCTGTACCGCCGTCATATTTGACGTCACCAATTCCGGCTGCGGCGCTGCCGCCTGCGCCCGGAACGTTGGAATTCGCCGCAACACTCTGACCGCCTTGCGCCAAAACGGTGGAAGGACTGTCAAACCAAGAATTTTCACCTGGCGCAGCAGAACCGGCGCCGGCACCTACGTACAGCGAATAGGTTGACCCCGGTGTAACGGAGATGACGCTGCGTGTATAGGCTCCGCCGCCGCCGCCTGCCAAAGCGGTATTGTTGCCGCCGCCCGGTTCTCGGGCGCCGCCCCGACCACCGCCGCCCCACAGTTCTACGGTGATACTCGTGACTGTATCGGGCACTTCATAGGTGGTTGCGCCGGGCGTGTCAAAGACCACTGTACCCTGAGCTGCAACAAAACCGGATCCCCACAAAAACCAAAGTCCAATTACGAAATAAGGGTATCGCAAAAAAAACCTTTTTAAAAGTGACTTCCTAAAAACAGAAGATTGCTTCATGACACTCATGCTCCTATGTTAACTATCTTTTCGACTATTCATTAAAAAAGCGTGATTTCTGATCACGCCTCACGTTATCTGTTTTTAGAAGGAACTGATTTTGACGGATTGGGTTTATAAATCGGCTGCCATGACAAGGGCATACTGCGTCAATTCTCTTCGTATGTGCGAAAATGAATAGACTGCAGAAGCACTTCAACTCCACTTGTTTCAGGCAATAATTCAAAACGAGGTCCTTTTTTATCATTTCAAACAATTACGCTCTATTTCTCGCCACAGCGTCTTTATCATGTCGATTTGTTCAATGTATCCATTTTTTCTAAATAAAAGAAGTTCAATTCAACTATTCATCTATCCGACATGCAATAATCACAAACATAATAAATTACATAGATATTTCCAGAATCACAATACAGCTACTTAGCTATGTTTGGTTATTTTTATAATTCGTATATTGTTAGGCCGTTAAAAGGTACAACATAGGACATGGATATTGTTTAAGGACAGTTTGGGAGGATCAGGAACTCCTATTTTAAAAATCCCGAAGATAATTATTTCTGTTAATGTAATATGGAAATGATTTCCCGTGCAGGTTACAATAGAGGTACAGAATGTCCTAATCTTCGTTGGATGGAAAGACATGAACGCACACATAAAAGTTAAATTGAAACAAATCGCCTTCGTCCTCTTGGGCATTACTTGTATCGTGGCGGCCCTTTTTCTTTTTTGGCCGGAATCGACCAAGAGAAAAGAAGCCCCCGACTCACCCGAACTTGTTGAAACTATCAGGAGCGCTGTTCCCAAACAGCCTGCCCCACCCCAAACGAATCAAGAAGAGGCTGTATCTGCTAAGACGGAATGGAACACTTATCATGGAGATACTGCACTTACCGGAACTGTGGATACGCATTTCTCTTCTGTCTTAGAGCGCTCTTGGCAAATCTTGCTGGGTGATCCCGTGGAAGAAGCTCCGGTCGCTGTGGATGATCGTATTTTTGTTGTCACGCCTCGTGCTCGTGTAGTCGCACTGAGCCTTGAAGGCGAAATCCTCTGGGATCGTGTTCTCCAATCTCATGATGATACGTCATCCCAGTCTCTTTACACGGAGGCGCCCATTGCCTGTTTCGCAAGCATGCTCTTTGTTGCAACCGATGATGGTCAATTGACCGCCTTAGATGTAGAAAGCGGTGATCTGCGCTGGCGCACAGATCTGGATGGATACGCCCACGGCACCATTAATTATCACGAAGCAAGCCAAAGTGTCTTTGTATTGGAACAAGGTTCCGGCGATCTGCTGTGTATGGAGAGCGATACAGGAACGCTGCGCTGGCGCTCCAAAGGAAAAGATCGTGCCGATGGCTCCCCTTCCGTAAGTGGGGATAAGGTGGTTTTCGGTAGTTGTGCTTCTGCCTTGCACGTGGTAGCGGTGAAAGATGGCAGCTATCTCCATGATATTAAAATCGAAGAGGGCGGCGGGCAAGTGGCGGGCGGTGTCGCCATTCAAGGGGAATTTGTTTATGCGGGATGCCGAGACGGACGGGTGATGCGCGCGAATCTACAAGAAGGCGTGATGGACTGGATTCATAGCGTTAGTAAAACGGAAGTGTTCTCAACGCCCGCCCTCCAAGGGGATCTTCTTTTAATCAGCGCTTTGGATGGTGTACTGCATGGGCTCAAGCAAGACACGGGCGAAAGGGTGTGGCAGCATGTGCTGGGCGGGGAAACAGGGTCGCCGGTAATTGTGGACGACAAAGTTGTTATCGTTTCTGACGACAGCTTGTTTTTGCTTGCACTCGAGGACGGAACCCGTCTTTGGGAAAGCCAATTGGCGGGATATCTCAGCGGCCCTGCCATTGCCGGAAATATGATTGTCGTGGGCTGCGAAGATGGAACGGTGACTGCCTTCGTTGCCGCTTCGACGGAAGAAAAGGAAGCTGTATCGTGAAGACTGCCTTGCTTGAAATCCGGGAGCTTGTAAAAACCTATCCGGCTGTCCCTGCCCCCTTGCGCGTTTTAAAGGGTATCAACTTCTCCTTGGATGCCGGACAGTCAGCCGCTATCATCGGGCCTTCCGGCTGCGGCAAAAGCACCTTGCTCAACCTTATCGGCGCATTAGATCAGCCTGACGCAGGTTCGGTGCACATTTCAGGACAAGATCTGTCTACTCTGAATGTAAAAGAATTGGCGCAGCTGCGGAATCAAGAGCTCGGCTTTGTGTTCCAGCAACATCATCTGCTCCCTCAATGCACTGTCATGGAAAATATTTTAATTCCCGTACTCACACAGGATCGGGAAGCACAGGAACAAGCCCACGACAGAGCCCGCGCCTTATTGGATAAACTAGGATTGCTGCCCCGCGCCCATCACCGGCCGGGTGAATTGTCTGGCGGTGAATGTCAGCGTACTGCGGTGGCGCGTGCCGTCATCAATAACCCCGCTTTGTTGTTGGCTGATGAACCAACGGGCGCACTCAACGAGGAAGCGGCGGAAGACTTGGCAGCCCTTTTGTTGAGCTTGCGCGATGAACAGAATATGGCGGTCATCATCGTTACCCATGCCCAATCCATTGCGCGCCGCTTTGGCAGCATCTACACACTTAACCGTGGACAATTAACGCGGGAGGAATAGCATGCTAAGCCTCTTTCGTTTTGCACTCCGAGGCATTCACTATCATCGACGCCTTCATCTTGGCTTGGTATTAGGCGCACTCATCGCCTGTGCTGTCTTTACAGGCGCGCGCATTGTCGGTTATTCCGTGGATGCGACCTTATGCGATATTGCCACCCTTCGACTCGGTCATGTTACCCATGCCCTCGACTGGAACAATCGTTATTTCGATCTTGCCCTTGAAGCTGCACTGGATTCTTATGTGGCGGAGAAGGCGGCCATTGGCCAAGACGCGGCTTTTGCCTCGGCGCTTCACCTGCAAGCCCTTGCGGAATCTCCGCCCGACTCCGACCTTCCCGTGAATCGTATCAACAAGATCCATCTATACGGCATTGACGAAAACTTCAATCCCTTGGCTGCGTCGGAGGATGCTCTTCCCGCGCCGGGACCGCAAGAAGCGCTACTCAATAAAGCGGCGGCACAACGCTTGGCTTTGACTGTGGGCGACAGTGTCATTCTGCGTATTCCCAAACCGACACTGATCCCGGCGGAAGCACCGCTCGCATCAGGGAAAAAGCGCGATTCCATCCCGATCCGTTTGCGTGTTGCAGGTATCGTGACAGACCGTCAGGGAGGACGCTTTTCCCTCTCTGCGGAACAGTCTATGCCCTTTAATATCTTCGTGAATCGCGAACAGTTGGGTATACTTACGGGATTAACCGACAAAGCGAATTTACTCCTCTGCAGCACGACCCTAACAGCAGAATTTCTTCGGCGATCACTGGCCGCTGCTTGGCATCCCGAACAACTCGGATTTAGAATTCATACCTTATCTTCAGGGCTCAGCCAACTTGAATCCGAACGGCTTTTTATTGAAGATCCTATCGTGCAAAGTGCTTTAACAGAAGGAACCGTTCAGCCGATCTTAACCTACTTGGTGAATCACATTGACCTAGGCGAAAAGTCCGTTCCTTATTCTTTCGTAACGGCAGGTCCTGTACCGGAGGATACGCCCGATAATACAGTATGGCTGAATCAATGGCTTGCCCATAAACTCAACGCCAAAGAGGGCGACTCCATATCGTTATCATGGTATTCGCCGCTGCCCTCCGGTGCCTATGAAGAGCATCATGCTGAAGCGCAGATTCATCGTATTCTGCCTATGGATGCCCTTGCCGTCGAACGGGAGCTTGCCCCGATCTTTCCCGGCTTGAGCGACGTGAACAGCTGCAAAGACTGGAGTATCGGACTGCCCTTGGAAGAGGAACTCCTTGCAGATGAAGAAAACGAAATCTATTGGAAAGACTATGGTCAAACCCCAAAATTACTTTGTAACTTTACCACGGGAAGAAACTGGTGGGGCAATCTATATGGTTCTGTCACCGCCCTGCGCATCGTGGCGCCAGATGCTGAGCCCCAAACTCTTCTCACCGCACTTCAATCGCAGGTAGATCCCGCATCCCTCGGACTTGTCTTCCAATCGGTTCATGAAGATGCGCTGCAAGCCGTAGCCCATGCCTTGGATTTTGGTGCGTTATTCACGGGCTTGAGTATGTTCTTGATTGGCGCAGCCCTTTTGTTGTTGTTTATGCTCCATGCCCATGGTTTACAGCAACGAAGCCGAGAAATGGGCACCTTATTGGCGGCGGGCTGGTCACTGGGCAGGATTCGTACATGGTTGCTTTTGGAGTCTATCCCCGGCTGTCTCATTGGTGCGCTGGCAGGTGCCGGCTGCGGTGTCCTGTATGCGCGGCTGCTCCTTTTCGGATTGGCGCGATTCTGGCCTGATTCGCTGGCGGGCACACCCGTCGCCTATCACAGCGCGCCCTACACGGTACTCGTCCAAGGTGTGCTCATCTCTGTCCTTATCATCGTAATTCTTTTCCTCGTCGGAAGCCTCCGCGCTGCACGCCGTCCCATACGCGAATTATTACAGCGTGATTTCAGCGGTATCGCCGGCTCTTCCAAAACGGTGGATCGCGGCTTTTTTATCTGCGGTGGTATTGCCTTTTTCGCCGCAGCCGTAGCATGGGGCATTGCCTTTTCCGGAACTGCCATCGACCTTACCCCCGCCTTCTTTATTTCGGGCATGGGACTGCTCATCGCAATACTCTGCGCCTACGGACTCTTCTTGGGATATTGGGCACGCCGCACCACCACGAAACATTTCTCATCAACACGGCTGCTTTTTAGACAATTGGCGCGCAGACGAAGCCGCAGCTTGGGCATGGCAACCATCATCGGAAGTGGATTTTTCATGATCCAGTCTGTTGTCTCCATGCAGGTGGCCATGACGCAAAACCCGGAGCGTCATGATTCAGGCGCAGGCGGTTTTACGGTCTTTGCCGCCACTACAGTTCCGGTCACAGCCAAAGAATTAGGCGCTGCCGGGCTGTCCCCTGAACAAACCGTTGCGCTTCGCGAAAAAGACGGAGACGATGCCGGCTGCCTTAATCTCAACCAAGCTCAGCAGCCCCGTATTTATGGCGTGGATCCGAATGCATTTATAGACCGTGACGCCTTCACCTCTGCCGGTGAAGGTCGGGCGTTGTGGTCTCTTTTAGACCAAGACCTTGAACCCGGGGTATATCCTGCACTCGTCGGTGATGCCGACACGGCGCTGTGGGGATTGCAAGCAGTAACCGACCCTCAAACCGGTTCTGAATATGTCTACAGAGACAGCCGCGGCGAAGACTTTCGACTGCGAACTGTAGGGAAATTGCCCATGCGTTTATCCTTATTCCAAGGCAGTCTGCTCCTGTCTGAAAAAAACTTTGTGCACCTTTTCCCCGATGAAAACGGGTACCGCACATTTTTGGTCGAATCAACACAAGCTGAAGAAAAGGTTTCTTTACTAAATCGGGATCCGAAAAAACTCGGCATGGAAGCGACGCTATCCATGGACCGACTCGCCTTTTTCTATGCTGTTGAGCGCGCCTATCTCGCCATGTTCCTTGTCCTTGGTGGATTGGGTATGATGTTGGGTGCCGGCGGCGCTGCCGTGATGATCATCCGTAACCTGACGGAACGACGTTCGGAGTTTGCCCTGTTTTTGGCAATGGGCTTCACGCCCGCAACCATACGGCGGGCGGCCATCATCGAAAATATGCTTCTGGCGAGCACGGGACTATTCATAGGATCTCTTGCTTCTTCCCTTGCCACCATACCGCTGCTTTGGAATTCAAAACAGAACGCTAATTTTACGGCGCTTGCTTTTGTCCTCACCTTAATCTTGCTCAGCTACCTATTTTCTTCCTATTTCGTTACGGTGATTCTTCTTAAAAGAATTCCTTTATCGGCGCTCCGAAAAGAATAGGGGAGAATAAGCCTGCTTTTATCAACTTTCCTTCAGCTCGGTTTAGAAAGAAAAACAACAACGATGATACATACCCTTCTAAGATCAACCACAGCCCATCTCGTCGCGATAATTATCTGCTCCCTGACCTTTATGGCAACAGCAAATCCGCCTGCAGCGCTAAAGCTTCCCCTCGTCGGAGCCATACGGTGGGACGCTTGGCATGGAACTGCGTCATCCGTAGGCGTGACCGTTGAAAAAACCATGGCGCCATCCCATTGGCATTATCGGCTGCCTTTTTATGGGAAAGTTATCGACGAAAACAGCGTAGAAGTGCGTGCCAATACCCAAGCCATCATGGATCAAGAAATCGATTATGCCCATGACGCAGGCTTGGACTACTGGGCCTTTGTCGTTTACCCGGAGCAGGATGCACTCAGCGAAGGGCTGCATCTATATTTGAGCAGTAGCAAAAAATCGAATATAAAATTCTGTCTCAATTTACAAGGCGGCTGGGAAAGCGGCGGTGGAATGAAGGGTTGGCAAGAGCGGCTTCCCCGTTATCTAAAGTATTTCCAAGATACCGACTATCAATGCGTATTGAAAGATCGGCCGCTCCTTTATCTTTTTACCGTTGATGATCTCGTAGGTCCGGCAGGCTTTGAAACTTGGGAAAGTGCCCGTGCCGCCTTCGACGAATTACGTGAAGCTTGTGCCGCAGCAGCGATACCCAACCCCTATATCGTCGCGCAAGGTTGGTCACCCCAAACACTCAAAGAACAGGCGCTCAAATTGGGACTGGACGCGATCGGCGCATACGCGTCCAATGGCGGCGCTCAAGGGGCTTCTTATGCTGATCTCGCTGCGCACACAGAAAAATGGTGGGATGAATTCAAAGATACAACCCTTCCCGTGGTGCCTCTTGCAACAGCCGGATGGGATATGCGACCCCGCGTCGAGACACCGGTACCTTGGGTTGAGGACGGCGATATAAAACAATATTATGAGACGCCCCAACCGGACGAGCTTGCCGCGCACCTCAGCCATGCCTTGGCATGGTGTCGGCAACATCCTAGCAACGCACAGGCGCAAGCAATACTCATGTATGCGTGGAATGAATTTGATGAAGGCGGCTGGCTTTGTCCTACGTTGTCGGAAGGAACCGCACGGGTGGATGCGCTGCGCACTGTCCTAAAAGAAGAGCCAGCACCGGAACCCGACATGCCCTAATATTGTTGCCGCCTAGTTTGCGAAGTTATGGGATATACGGAACGACAACCGCAGAAAAGCCGCTAAGCTCCTTTATTCCAACGGCCACAGCTGAATGGTTTCGGGCATGCCACTGATCATCTCAATAGGTCCCGGAAAGGTATCGCTTTCTTGGCGGTGTGCGTCAAAATAATCTCTTGTTATAGCGAGCGGCGTCCCATCTCGGTTTTCAAAAGGCAACCCGGGAATCGCTGCACGCCCGAGCAAAGCGCTCGTAACAATCGGGTATTTTATTTCGTCCAATACAGATATCATCGGAGCATAGTCCACATAGGAACCCTCTTCTGTTTCTTGCAGCGTGAAGGGAAGGGACACTTCGTTCAGAAGCAGCGCATCGGATTCCTGCTTCGAAGGACAGGCTCCCTCTAAAAAGACATTCCCTCCGAAATACGTGGGTAACTTCACCGTGTCATAAATGCTCAGCTTCGCAGCTTTTACAAAGATATTGTTGTAATAACGCTGATCGCCGCCTGGATTGTCGTGCATACCCGCTAAACGCGTGGAGTGGGGTTTATGATAAGGCGTAAGGCGCGGATCATAATGACCGACGCGGATATCTCCCAACACAAGATTATGTACAAAAGCGCCGCCCCGCGACATGTCGAGCAGCGCGTAGGGCGACAGGAAAAAATTGTTGTCAATGACATAGGGACCATGATTTACTTCCATGAAAAGATCCTGCGTATTGTCATGAAATAGGTTTGATGAAACACGCGCTCCTTGTGCCATCCAATCCAGCCACAAGCCCCGGCAACAGCGGTAAATATGATTGTTTTCAATCAAGACATCAATGGCGCCATGCAATTTAATTCCTGCCATTTCAGCGCCCGTAAAAAGTTCCCGCACATGAATATCGTGGATATCATTATCGACGATGGTACTGAAGGCTGCGCCCATACTGCCGACAATACCCGTTTGTTCACAGTGGGAAATATGGTTGTTTTTAACAACATGATGTCCAATCTTGTTTTTTTTCCAACCCCGTTTCAAAGCCCGATGAATCGTTTCCACATAACCTTCTGCCGTGTCTTCAGAACTGTTGTCGAAGGCATCGCCATACTTGCCCAGAGAAATTCCCGAGCAAATCGAATGACTCACCCTATTGTCTTCTATGATCCAGCCACGGCTCCAATGAGTACCAATAAGAGCGATTTGTTCCGCTGTGGGCGGTGCCCATTGTGTAGCGGCATGACACATCGTTAATCCACGCACGGTAATATAATTGATGCCCGGTTGTTTCGGATAAAACACCGCCGGGCGCACATTCACTTCGATGCACGCTTGATTAGGATCGACTCCTTTAAACTGCGCCCAAATCGTTGTATGGTCTTCTTCCGCCTGAGCAAACCACAGACCGCAATGACTTAAATCATCTTCCGGCACAGCTGTTTTGAACACAAAACATAAATTCTTGATCCCCCTTGTCGGCTTGATTTGTACGGTCACGTTTTCCCAAGCCTGCCAGCCGCCTGTACATCCAACAGAGCAGGTACCCAACAATTCTCCTTGCGGTCCGTCAAGACGCAGCTCAATGATTCCGCCTGCACCTGCCGCGGCAGTACGGATTTCCACTTGTCTTGTATCCGAAGCAAAATCCACCGCCTCATAGAGCAGCCAATGCCCATTTAAGATAAAGCCCACACATGTACCGTCTTCTGATGCCGGCGCGTTTTGCGTACCCTCCTTGGAAGAATAGGCCGTTGCAGCGATGCGTGTGCCCCCGTCTATTGCATCCTCCTTATCGGCATCACCTTGAAACGCAAACCACAGTACATTCAAAAGATATTCCTGACTTCTTTGGCGCAGCCACGGAGGTCCTCCGGGAAGGGGATTGAGAACTTCTTCCAAAGCCGCCGCCTCTATGAGCCATTCTCCATTGAGATAGACGGCGCCCCTATGATGGAGCCGGCCTTTGGGATCAAACCAATCCCCGTGAATGGTTTCAGCAAAAGGATTAAAATCACCGAAAAAGGAAGCAGGTAACACCACACGCCATGTGTCGCTGCCAAGTGCTTCCCAACCACTGACGACCTCGGAGCCTTTGATCTCCACAAGGGCGCCCGCCGCCGCCTCATACACAATGCGTTCGTTGTCTGAACGACCGCCCCGCGGCGGATTAACCCATTCCCGATAGCAGCCCTCATGAATGACTATCCGATCGCCGGGCTGTGCGGCGGCGGCGGCTCTGCCAATGCTTCTATAGGGCTCTGCGGCAGAACCATTGTTCGTATCTGCGCCGTTCACAGCAACATGATATTCTTGGCAGGTGGGTTCTTTGGCGGCAAAAACGACCATGGTCAGGGCTAGAAGGAAAAAGCCCGACAATCCAATCACAATAGAGTAGTCTCGCATTGTCATCTCTCCCTCAGGAGTTTTCTTGTCGTGAAGACAGGATCTCGGAATCAACAACTGAATGATAGTCTACCATGATCCTGCTCCCGAAAAATGATTTCCGGCACAGTAATTTGACAATGATAGGGAAGTACGCGGATAATTCTGCAAAGGCAAGGGTTCCCGTACTTACAACGGTTGGAATCGGGAGGCTATGTCGATATTTTTCAGGGTATCCCATCGATTCCCTGTCGCGTAGGATCGGGTTCATTCTCGCAACGCCGGGCTTTTGAAATAGCTTCCCCTTCGCATTTGTTCTATAGACGAAGATTCAGAGCAACGTGATTAATCAGGAAAGGACTGTTATGATGCAGAAGCGCTTCACCTTAGCCGCTTTCAGCCTTATGTTTTTATTGGTGGGATGTGCCCATATCGGCAACCCTTTCACCACACTCAGACCAGACTATTCGATCGTACCGGAAGATGAATTACGCGCCTTTGCCAAGGTCGTAGAGCAATTTGTTCTGCAAGGCGAACGGGAGCCCCAGCTGGGTGAATTCCCTTCCATCGCGTCTGACAATGAAGATGTTCTCCAGGCAATCCGCACCCGTGCCGCTCGTTCTGAACTGTTACAGGAACTCTTAGACACAGGCTTTGCCTACGAACAAAAATCGGGAACCATTTCCATCATTCGCAGCAAAGCCTATAAACGGGCATCCGATAAAAGCACCCGCGACCAGAACGCTTTGCTCGTCATGGGTGAGAATGCGAACCGATGGACTTTATACGAAACACTGGTAAAAGCCTCCGGTTGGAAGCCCGGCTCCTTGGGCGCAGTGCAACATGCCTTCTTCGAAGCACGCTGTGAATTATTATCGTCAGGGCAACGCTATGAAACGCCGGATGGCACTATCGTCACGAAATGACCGAATCCGTTTCTTACGATAAAGGCATCATTGATTTGCGCAGCGATACGCTGACCCAACCCTCAGCGGGAATGCGTCAAGCTATGGCCGATGCCGTCGTTGCCGACGATGTTTACGGTGAAGATCCCACGGTCAACCGGCTTCAAGATGTCTGCGCGGAACTGATGGGCAAAGATGCCGCCCTGTTTTTTCCTTCAGGTACCATGGTAAATCTTGCTGCATGTCTGGCACAAACAAGGCCCGGTGATTCCATCATTCTCAGTGAGTCTGCCCATCCTTTCCATTATGAAAATGCTAACCTCGCCATGGTCGCCGGGCTCTTGCCCCGCGTTATCCCCGACTTGCTCGGCAAATTCAGCGCGGAACAGGTGGAAGCGCAGGTCGTCTATAAAGATGATGCCCATCTCTCACCGACGACCCTCGTATCCGTCGAAAACACGACCAATCGCGGCGGCGGCGCCTACTGGGATTTGTACGAGATGGAAAGTGTAGCGGCAGTTTGTCAGCGCTATAAGATGCGCTTGCACTGCGACGGCGCCCGTATCTTCAACGCCTGTGCCGTCGCAAATATCGAAGCACGGTATTACGCAAAATGCTGTGATACGCTCTGTTTCTGTCTGTCGAAAGGACTTGGTGCTCCGGCAGGTTCAGTGCTTGTCGGTGATCGCGACAGCATCCACAAAGACCGTCGTTTTCGTAAAATGCTGGGCGGCGGTATGCGCCAAGCGGGTATACTGGCCGCAGCGGGCCTCTATGCATTGGAACATCATCGTCAGGATTTGTCAAAGGATCATGATCGTGCACGACGATTCAGACGAGCGCTGGAAGCCGAGGGCATCACCTTTGCCTTGCCCTCTCCCACGAATATCCTTTATATTACTGTTGCCGATGCTGATCATGCAGTGCAACGCTTGAAGGAACGAGGCGTCCGCGTGCTTGCGCATAATGAAACGAGATTGCGCGTGGTCTTCCATCGTGACATTGACGATCAAGGCTTGGAAAAGGCGATTGAAGCCTTTAAACAATGCCTGCCCCCATTACATTGATTGTATCGGTGCTTTTGGTAACGGACTCGTTTTGCTCTCATTCCCCAAAAACAATAGAAGGGATAGAGACAGATCGAAGCGCTCTTTGTTCGCCCTTCGGAAAACGGAACCCCTCTATTGCTGTATCAACCGCAGATTAAGATAAAAGTGTAAATGTATCATGAATGAAATGAAAAATTATCTATTAGATATGGATGGTGTATTGGTTCGGGGCAAACAGGCTATCCCCGGTGCTCAAGAATTTATCAATCGGCTCAAGGAACACCAAATTAAATTCTTGGTCTTGACCAACAACCCGCTCTATACACAGGCGGATCTCGCCTATAGGCTGCAAGCCATGGGATTGAATATCCCTGCCGCAAATATTTTCACGTCCGCTATGGCGACCGCTTTATTCCTCAACGCACAACGACCGAAGGGAACCGCATTTGTCATAGGCGAAAGCGGACTGACCAGCGCCCTACACGGCATTGACTATATTATCACCGACCACAATCCTGAATATGTAGTCTTAGGTGCAACCCTGTCCTATAACTTTGAACAAATTTCCAAAGCAACACGGCTCATTTCTGCGGGCGCGCGTTTTATCGCCACCAACCCCGATCCCGCCGGCCCCACTGAACAAGGCATCGTTCCCGCTTGCGGCGCTATGGCCGCACTCATCGAAAAGGCCACGGGCCGTGCCCCTTTCTTCGTGGGTAAACCGGCACCGCTCATGATGCGTTATGCCATGAATTATCTGGAAGTCCATTCTCAAAATACCGTCATGGTGGGGGATCGTATGGACACGGACATCATTGCGGGCATGCAGGCGGGCTTGGACACGATTCTTGTGCTGAGCGGTTTGACCGATCACGAAAACTTAGGCGCTTATCCTTTCCGCCCTTCTCTGGTCTTGGAGTCTGTGGCGGATATTACCTTCTAACATGCGAGTTACCGGAATTTCATTGCGACTATGAACATTGCTCTTATTTCAGGACTGAAAAAATTAGGGTCACCCCCGCGCCGTTTTCTGATTTATGTGGCGATTAATGTTGTATCATGGCAAAATATTGTGGGGCCTGCCATGGTCCTGCTGGCGCGCAAAATCGATATGCCCGAGTCGCTGGTAGGTTTGCTGATCGCTTTCATGCCTTTTACCTCCATGTTGCTGCTCTTCACGTTGCCTCTCATCGTGCGGCAAGGACCGAAGCGGGTCATGTTATGGGCGTGGTTTCTGCGCAATGTAATCGCTTGTATCGTCTTTTTATTGCCTGTCGCTTTAGCGATGGGCAGCAAAAAAGGGGCATGGGCAATACTGATCTTTACCATTTTCGGATTCTGTGTCATGCGTGCCATTGGCGCAGGCGGTTGGCTGCCTTGGCTCCACGAAATTGTGCCTACCCCCTTGCGTGCCACCTATTTCAGTGCAGAAACATCCATAACCCAAATTATCAATGTAGGCGTCTTGTTTCTCCATGCCCGGCTTCTCGCAGTGGAAGACCCCGGCATTTACCGATTCCTGCTCATTTTCGGTATCGGTATCTTCATGGGCTTCGTCAGCTTATTTTGGATGCAGCGTGTTCCCGGCGGAGCAGGGACTCAAGAGGTTGAACCTCATATCGGGGTGCGTGCCTACGGGCGTGCCTTACGGGACAAACAGTACCGGCACTTCCTTATCATTACAACCTTTTCCCTATCCGGAATCGTTTGGTTTAATGCCACCAACGTCTTGTATTTGCGAGACTGCCTCGCTGTGCGAGACAGCATGACCATGACCATAACTGCTTTGGGCGGCCTTGGCGTATTACTCACCGTTGGTTCTTGGGCACGCTTTACAGACAAAAGCGGCAGCGGTCTTGCCATGGCGAAAACCTTGTTCGGACACACTTGCGCCCCCGCTTTGCTGCTGTTGAGCAATATAACAGCGCCTGACAGCACGTGGCCCGCCACCGTGGCGATCATTCTCGCCTGTATATTCACTGCCGCCTTCGGCGTCGCCATCAACCGCGCCATGCTCAACCAAGTACCGGATCAAGACCGCGTCGGCTATACTGCCATATGGACTGTTTTCACCTCACTTGCCCATGCGATTACCCCCGTTGTTGCCGGCATCCTCATCGAGCACTTTGGCATTTGGGGATATCGCAGCTGCTTTATATTGTCCATGGTTTCTACCCTCATTGGCGCCTTGTTAAGCCTCTTCTTCATTCACGACTTAACGTTGGAAGGGCGAAGCTGGGTTCATCTGCTGAATCCTGTTTTGCCGCTGCGCACAGCGGGACGCGTCCTTTGGATCACCATGGGCTTAGACGCAAGCAACCGAGAGACTCCTTGACCTAAACACAGTACACCCTCTTTGAAAAGAAGGCTTTTGTGGGGGCATGCCTGTTAGGGAAGCATTGTGTGGGGCTCAACAAAATTTGTTGTATAGACGGTATATGGGGGAGAGAACTGTCGTCAGTGCCTGAGTTTTGTCAACTCTGCCGGTGGATTCGCGCCCAGCCGATAAATCTTGACTTGTAAGAGTCCGGCTGTGGGATGCAATTCGCGCATGGCTGCTTGGGAAAGATCAATTACCCGATTTTTGGTAAAGGGTCCTCGATCATTGAGACGACAAACTACTGAGCGTCCATTCTCCGCCACAACCAAAAAATATTCGCCAAATTCGCCTTGGAGCATAGCACAGGTCATTTCACCATTCTGTAGCCGCTCACCGGAAGCTGTCATCGCTCCTGCACTTTGCACGGTGTAATAGGAAGCTGTCCCTTCAAGCATGGGGGTCATAGGTTGGTGCGAGAACAGCACGAAAGCAATAATTTCAAGCATGCTGCTTATCTGACTCCGTCTGGTCAACGATCCTTAGGCACAGACCATCCCTTTCGATGGTTTACATATTCGTGTATGCGCCCGGGATCCGGTTTCAGCCCATTCCACCGGACTGTATTTATGTGACCCGACTGTTGTGTGTAAGAAGGGAAACGTCCAAGAAACAACGGACAAAACACTGCCAAGACCAGTCCTGACAGCCCTTCTACACGATTCTTTAAATATTTAACCGGTGATTATACTACACCCCAAAGCAAAATACAACTATTTTTTTTGAAAGAGGTTCAGATGATTCCGAGGAGCGGTAGATGACCGTGCGAATATGTTATCAGTGGCGCGGCCCGACGAAATTAAATGTTTAGGCATAGAGAAATCTAAAATTGAAATGTGGGAGCCCGAGATAATTAAGACAATTATCTTCTCTCCGACCAAGGCATCTCTTCACCTCGCTGGACGGCTTGATCGTACAGTGTGGTTTCGAATTTTCGGGCATCATTTCTAGAACACTCCCGCCATTTCACCTTGACCTCATCCCTGTTATCTTCTGTTATGTATTTGAGACCCGCTGTGCCGCCTTTTACGCCGCGATAATAGTCACTGAATCGTTTACGTAATCCGTCTTCGGCCTTTCCCACTTTCATTAATTGACCCCGGTATAGGATTTGATAAACTCCGGGACCTGTGGGAGCTGCTTCGTCCAAGTAGGCGGATTTCAATGATGCTTGTCCCATCCCCATTGAACGAGAAGCTGCTTTAACAAGGTTGTCTAAGAATCCCATGTGATCTCCTTTTGGCCAGTTGATAGTGATTGTGGTGTAACCCATTACCTTTGGGATAACAGTTCTCTGTATGTTCTTGACATTCTAGACTTTCTTCAAATGAAAACCAAGTTTGCGAAGAATAAAAGGCGGAGCTCCACTCGACCTTACTTTCTCGTAAACAATAATATTAGGTGTTGCATTTTATAATTGTTGCTTGAAAACTTGTCGTCATGATTTTCTGATTCACCCAAAAATCACGAAAATGATTGCCAAATATTGAAGCAAAAAAATGTCGCTTACATCATATCGGTATGAGATTCCATCATGGTCTTCAACCGGGACAACAATTCTGAACGGAGCGCTGTAGGTTCTCTGAGGGTGGCTTCGCCGCCGAAGCTGAGAACCCAAGCGAGGACTTCAGGTTTGCTCGTAGCGGTAAATTCGAGGGTGAGGCCGCCGTCTTGATGTTCGGTGATGCGCTGGTCTTTGCTCCAGATGCGCTCCCGGACGTACATGGCAGCCTTAGGGACAATGTCGACGACGACAGGAAAGGCTTTTTCACGGGCGAGGCCGAAAGCGTCTGCGGAGCCGTCGTCTTTTATTTCAATGGGTGGGAAACGCCGATCAGTGGGAACAAGTTCGATCATGCGATGAACAGCGAGCGTTCGATCTCGGGCATGTTTTTTTTTGCGGAGATCGGACTCTTCACGGCATTTCGCATAAAACCCTTCGCGGAAGGAGATAAATAGGTAGGGGGCAACCGTGAGACTGCGCGGCTCAGACCATTCCGGTGAGCGATAGAGAACTGTGCAAATGCATCGTTCACGGATAGCCTTGAGCAGGGCGTCAAGGATATGCCCAAAGTCTGAGTAGTCCACAATTCCTTTAGGTTGAGGTTGGGTAAAGGAGGCAAGCGCGCTCTCCCGTTCGTCGTAGTCGGACAGGAGCACGGTGGTTGTTTCGATGGTCTCGCTGATACGCTTGCGCAGCGCCTCCGGAAAGATCTGCAAGGTCATGTCGCGGCAGAGGAGCAGCCGTTGAATATCGTCGACACTGAGCGCAACATTGGGACGTTGCTTCGGTGTTCGTACCCGGTACCATTTACGACCCTTCTCAATCCACGCTTCAATCTGGATACGCTGCGACCTCTCGATCTGCTCAACCATACGCAGAATGGTCTGTTTCGAACAACGGAAGAGTTGCGATAATTGGGTTAATGAATAGGGTCGTCCGGTGAAAAGCAACAGTCCGTACAGACCGATGACTTTTTGGGCGGAGCTCGCATAGGGATCTTTTTTCTTTTGCATAATGATCTCAGTATAGCGTATCAACGTTTCGTTTGGCGGAACGCTCGTAATTTTAAGGATCGGATTTGGCAGTTTGTGTCTAGAAAAAACACAACTTCAGTATAACAAAAGCTAGGATAGACGCGGAATTATTTTGTGGAAGAGGAGCAGAACCCGTTGATCTGTAGCGAGCGGATTAGCGGCGTGGTAGAAGTTGTCCGTATAAATTGTTTAAGATCATTGTACCGTTCCTCAGGAAGGAATGGAAGGTGTATATACTTGGTTGTGGAAGTCCCGGAAACATCGGGCGTGGAAGCAAAGTAAGTTAGAAGGGAGATACCTGTCATGAAAAGGAAATGGTTCATTGTTGTGGGATGTGCTTTCATTGTGTTTGCCGCAAGCTTGGGCGCTGAATATGCTGACATTAGGCCTGAAGATACTACCCTGGGGATGCGTATCGCAGCGGGAGAGTCTTTCGAGAAAGCGGATGAGGAGCTGAACGCAGTATATAAGGAGTTGATGGCGTCACTTGACACAGCGCAACAGGACGCGGTTCGGCAAGCGCAGCGGGCATGGATTGCGTATAAAGACGCCGGCTCAGCAGCTCAAGGCGATTTGTTCAAAGAAGGTAATTTAGCACCCGTTGTCTCAATGCGGGCTGCTTTGAATTTGACTTTGGAGCAAATAGAATTATTGCGTTCACTTTTATCGGGGAACGAATCTTTGGCGCAAAAAGAAATACTGGATCCGGAGGCATTGCAAGGCGCCCGAAAACGAGCTGAAAAACGCGTGGAAAAGATATACGCTGATGTGTACAAGGACGAGATAAATATCAAGTCGCAGAAAACCTGGGAAGCCTTTCGAGATTCTTGGGTGGCCGCTGAAATAGCGTGCCGGCCGGCTTACGAGCCTACTCTAATTAAGGATTACTCTTTGACAGTACTAAATAACACCCGTGCTGAAGAATTGAAAACGCTATTTATGAGCCTATATGAGGAAGAGGAAGATGCAGGTGAGGCGGCTGGCAAAAAAATCAATCTTGCTGCTGATGATCCGCCTTTGATGAAAGCCGTTTCTTCCGGCAATCTCGAAGCCGTGAAACAACTGATCGAACGCGGGGCAAATGTGAATGAGACAAATTCGTCAGGCTGGACAGCCCTTCATGTTGCTGCGGAAGAAGGCACCGCAGTGATTGCTGTTATGTTATTGCGTTCAGGCGCACGTACAGACCTCTATGATTTTAACGAACGCACAGCTTCCGACATTGCTTGGAAAAATAATCACTTGGAAGTCGCGCAGATAATTGATGAGTATAATACAACTTCCAAAGGGGCAGAACCTGCGCAGCAACAACCTACGCAAGCGCCTGTAGCTGAAAAACAGCAATCCGGTCCGGAAGTGGTGGATCTACGATCGCTCTTAGATAAATTCAGCAATCTCACCGATCTTCAGCAAGAAAAATGGAGTCGTGATAATGAATGGAAGCTCATTGTCAGCGGCTCCGGCGAAGTGTCTGAGGTGGAAACCACCAGTTGGCTTTCCGAGATCAGCGATGCTGCCTATGAGGTTACCTGTGAATTATCGGACGGGAACCGTGCAATTCTCTTTATGGATGAGAATCACAGTGATTTTATCTACAGTCTGGATATCGGGGATACCATTAATTTCACAGGGAAATTAAAAACCATTAAGGAATGGCCATTCTGGTGCACTGGCTATGTGAAGGTTGACTAGTCGAAACCGATTTTATTGGGGCCGAACCCGCTGGTTTACATCTATGTAAAAAACATAAAAGGAGATGAGGAAATGTCTAAAAAAACAAAAGTGATTATCGGATGTGTCGTTGGTGTGGTGATTCTTTTGGCTATAGGTGCTGCTTTCGACGAGGACGAGGCAGAAACCGGGGCGTCTAGTACGGCAGAGTCTTCGGCAGCGAGTACAACGAGCGTGAGTTCCATCGAAAAACATGGGGCGTCGGAAAACTTTTCAATGTCAGCAGAAAAAGCGGAAACAGTGGATGTGCGAGCGCTCCTAGAGAGATTCAGTAACTTCAGCGAGCTGCAAAAAGAAAAGTGGATTAAAGAGAACGAATGGCAATATGTTGTATATGGTTTTGGTGAAGTGTCTGAAGTAGATAAAACAGGTTGGACTTCTGAGATCAGTAATGCCGCGTATCAGATTACTTGCGAATTTAAAGACGGGAACCGTGCGGTTGTCTTTTTAGACAAGAATCGCAGTAACTTCGTCGAAAACCTCGATATCGGCGAGAGGATCAGTTTCACCGGGAAATTAAAAACCATGAAGGATTGGCCATTCTGGTGTACTGCCTATGTGAAGGTTGACTAGCCGCAAATACAACCGGTTTCGTTGCGGTGATGACCGCTTGTTTATAACCATTTAGAACTCTAAAAGGAGAAAAAGAAATGAAAATTGCAGGTGGAGTTATAGCGCTTATTGCCGGTGTATTTGGAACACTTGCCGGGCTTGTTACCGTTGCGCTCGGTGGAGTCGGCGGAGCGCTTGAAGCAGAAGGCGCGGAAACTATCGTAGCGCTCGGATTTGGAGGATTACTCTTCTCTTTCCTTACCATCGTCTTGGGCGCGATGGCGCTTGGCATGAACTCGAAGAAGGTGGGCATTGCTCTTATTGTGTGCGCTATTCTTGGCGCAGTTCTCGGCGGCACCTTTGTCGCTATATTCATGGTGCTTGCATTGCTTGGCGGCATCTTAGCGACTATTGGGGCGAGCGCTAAACCCGCAATAGCGGCAGCTGCTCAACCTTCTGTTTTAAATCAACCTGAAGCAGAAAAAGCGGAATAAGATAGAGAATAGAGATTCTCTGTCGACGATTCCCGAAACGCCTGACTGAAACAAAAGAAAAAACTGTGCTATAAGATTTGCCGGAAATATTGACATTTCCATGGGTTCCTTGAGAATGCGCCTATCCATGGGACACCGGAGTTGTCGATGTTTCCGGCAGCTAATTTGAGAGGCGTAAGATGTGGGGAAGGCTTTTATTTTGGGGTTAAATCTGCCCTGTTATTTCTAGAACTTTTTCTTGACACCTGAAATAATTTTCAGTATACTGTCAGGATGATATTTCCGCTCGAAGTACATAGTTGCTATTCCATGTTGCAAGGAACGGCATGGCCCCGACAGCTGGTTGCCCGTGCTGTGGAATACGGTATACACACCCTGCCGTTGACAGATACAGGCGGGCTTTATGGGGCGCTGCCCTTTTATCAAATTGCCCGTGACGCAGGGATAAAAGCGATTCTTGGTGCACGGTTGGGACCTTGGCTGGTGTTGGCGCGTGACCGCAAAGGCTATGCTGATCTTTGTGCGCTGATCACAGCAGTTCATCTGGGAGCAGTGGATCCCTATGCTTTAGAGACTTGGCCTTTTGACTTTGACGGAGCCCATCTTTTTTTAATTAGCGACCAATTGCCCATGCTGCGCCGCCTCACTGCCCGCGGCTTTTCTCCGTTAGCGGGTATTGTGCATTATGGCGGTGCTTCGTCGCGGCGCCGTGCTGAGCTGTTCTTGGGCGCTGCCAAAGATCTGGGCATCCGACCTGTGGCGTTGTATCCGGTCTATTTTTTAAATCAGCAGCACTATCGCACCCATCGGGTTCTTACTGCTATTCGTGAAAACACATTGGAAAAAACACTGCCTTCCGGAACGACGGTTTCTCCGGAGGCATGGTTTTGTACTCCGAAGCGCATTGAAGTTCTTTACGGTGCTTGGCCGGAGACTTTGGATACCTTAGCATGGATTGGGGAATCGTGTAATGTGGAGCTTTCTCTGGGAACTCCTTGTTTTCCGAATTTTTCATTACCGTCCGGGGAAACACCGTTTTCATGGTTGTGGAAGCATTGTTTTGAAGGGTTGCGGCGTCGCTACCGTCCTTTGACGCCTAAGGTCTTGGATCGTGCTCATCATGAACTTAACATCATTCATGATTTGGGTTTTGCACCCTATTTTTTGATTGTGTCTGATATCGTTCATTTTGCAAGGCATCAGGATATCCCTGCTGTGGGCCGCGGTTCTGCCGCTAATAGTCTTGTCGCTTATGCGCTGGGCATTACGCGGGTAGACCCTTTTAAATACAATCTTTATTTTGAACGTTTTTTAAATCGCTCCCGCAAAGACTGTCCTGATATCGATCTTGATTTATGTTGGCGCGGCCGCGACCGGATTCTCGATTATGTGTACAACCGCTACGGTTCCGATCACGTTGCCATGATCAGTACGATTAATACCTTCCGTGCCCGGGCTTCTATTCGTGAGACTGCCAAAGCCTTCGGATTTACGGGACGTGAAATCGGATTGATCACGCAATCTATTCCACATTACGGAGCCGAAGATCTGGGGTTATTATTGCGCTCTTTGCCGGAATGTCGCCATTTGGACATAGACTCGGAACCGCTCAAAAGCATTTTGGAAACGAGCCAGACGATTGCCGGGCTGCCCCGCCATCTTGCCACGCACGCTTGCGGCACCGTCATTGCGCCGGAACCGCTCACCCACTACGTTCCTTTAGAACGAGCTGCTCGGGATATCATCATCACCCAATTTGACAAAGACAGTATTGAAACTTTAGGCCTGGTCAAAATGGATTTATTGGGGCATCGCGCGCTGAGCGCCATTCGAGATACGGTTCATGCCATTCGCCGTAATCGGGACGCCCACTTTGATATTGAATCTATTCCTGATTCAGACTCGGTTGCGGAAAAGCAATTGGTTTCCGGTCATACCATTGGTTGTTTCCAAGTCGAGTCTCCGGCCATGCGCGGGCTGCTTCGAAAACTGCAAGCCCGTAGCTGCATGGCGGTTATTCAAGCCATTGCCTTGGTACGCCCGGGCGCTTCCGGCAGCGGTATGAAGCAGCATTTTATCGACCGGTGCCATGGCCATGAATCGGTTCATTATCCTCATCCTTCCATGGAAGCGGCACTGGGGGACAGCTACGGGGTTATGATTTATCAGGAGGATGTGCTCAAGGTAGCCCATGCCGTGGCGGGTATGTCATTAGAGGAGGCAGATTTGCTGCGTCGTGCCATGAGCAAGAAGCGCGGTCCACGTGAAATGGCGCGTATCATGAAATCTTTTCTTGAGGGAGCGGCGCAGCAGGGTGTCCCGGAATCCTGTGCCCAAGAAATATGGGAGCTCATCGCAAATTTTGCGTCTTATGCTTATTGCAAAGCCCATGCGGCTACTTACGGTGAATTGGCTTATCAGTGTGTTTGGCTCAAGGCTCACTATCCCGTGGAATATTTTTCTGCTGTTCTCGCCAATGGCGGCGGCTTCTATGCGCCTTTGGTTTATGTCAGTGAAGCCCGACGCTGTGGAGTACCTGTGCTGCCGCCGGATGTAAATTACAGTGCTTTGAATTACGCGCAGGAGGGCGATGGTATACGTATGGGATTCGCACAGATTCTGCATGTATCGGAAAAGACAGCACAAGGAATTTTAGCGGCCCGTGAAAAAGGATTGTTTCGGGATGTGGTTGATTTACTTAAACGAGTTCCCATTGGCATGAGCGAAGGTCTGCAATTATGCCAAGCCGGAGCATTGGATTCGCTGTCCGCAGCGCAGGGAATTCCGCGGCCTGTACAATTTTGGCAGTTACAACATATACCCGAAGTCAGGGATATTCTATTCGACGGCGAAAGTGCGGCGCCGTCCCTGCCTGCGATTCCGGATGTGAGTGCTCGGTTTCGGGCGGATTCCGAGCAAAATTGCCTTGGTCAGCCTTTATCCAGCACGCTGCTGCGTACTTATGGAGCAGTAAGCTCGGATATCCCTCTGATTGCCAGCCGTGATTTACCCGCTTACGCAGGCAGGCAGGTTACGACTATGGGCACCATTATTGCCGAGCGGCGGCTGCCTCTACACAAAGGGGAAGGCATAATGAAATTCTTAAGCGTGGAAGATGCTTGGGGCGTATTTGAGGCAGTATTATTTTCTGAAAGTTATCGGCGTTTTGGTCATTTGACCCACTCCGGCAGCACCTGTTTGTACATTGGGTCTGTTAGTAATAAAGGGGGAGATACGACGGTTATTATAGAGCGTATTCTCCGCACAGCTTGATCGGAGCTTTCCCGTTGTCCGGGGAGAAATAAAATACCATAGCTCCGGGCAAAAGCCCATGACAAGTCATTTTATTCAAGCGAACTCTCTCTATTCTTAGCATATTTTTATCGAACATAGGATTATAGCATTTATATTATATTTAATCTGTCTAGGAATTTTACTAACTTTAGTTGGATTCCATTCCCGGTATCTGGTATAATT
>JAAYJI010000301.1 GCA_012523015.1 Candidatus Hydrogenedentota bacterium | reverse complement strand
TTTCTGAAGAGCAGTTACAAAGGGCTGTTCAAGATTTAAATAATAGACCAAGGAAAACACTTAATTACAGAACTCCGGCCGAAGTCTTTTTTCAGGAAGGGGTTGCAATTCGAGTTTGAACCTGCGAATGCGTGCCGCGGGGTTCGTTAATTTACAGTTTCAATTAGACTTCTTCTGTCACTACAAAAGGCTCACGGTAGACGCGGGTAAGCATGGCGTTCGCCTCATCATCGTTTTTAACCTGTTCGTTTTCGGTGTCGATTTCGAGAACTCGATTGACCCGTGCACCGGTCAATGCATAGTGAGACAGGGCTGAAGAGTAATGGCCTTCAATAGGAGGCGCATTGACCGCGCCCAAATCCCGGCTGCGGATACAATCGATGAAGTTCTGGTAGTGATAGCGGTCGCTGCCTTCACTGGCTTCTTTCACCAGCTTGTTCTCTTTGCCCTGATAGGCTTTATAGCTGCCGTATCCGGGGAAGGTCATCCAGCCTTCCGAACCATAGAAGATCACGCCGAAGGAGGTGCCCCCCGCTTCATCATTGGTGCACCACGGCCGAACTTCAAGGGTCACGATCTTGTCTTTGTCATCGTCACCTTTAAACATGAAGGACGAGGAGGACACGTTGTAGATCTCTTTTGCGTCATCCCACAAAAACATGCCGCCCATAGACGTTACCCGATAAGGCACATCGACGCCAAGACCCCAGCGGGCCGCGTCGAGTTGGTGAACGCCTTGGTTGCCGATATCGCCGTTACCATAAGCCCACACCCAGTGCCAGTAATAATGTACATAAATTCCTTCGCCTTGGTCGTTGACCATGAAGGGTTCTTCTTGTGCAGGGCCTTGCCAGAGATCCCAATCCAGTCCTTCAGGAGCGTGACCGGGATGTCCTTTGCCGATGCTCGGACGCCATTTGTAGCATACACAGCGGGCCATATATACATCGCCGATAAGACCGTTCTTCAGTTCTTGGATACCTTCTTGGAATCCCGGATTACTGCGCAGTTGGGTACCGTGTTGAACAACTCGTTGGTATTTTGCCGCCGCTTCAACCACTTTCCGACCTTCAAAAATATTGTGGGTCATCGGTTTTTCAACATAGACGTCTTTGCCTGCTTGACATGCCCAAATGGTCGCCAAAGAGTGCCAGTGATTCGGCATAGCGATGGTGATAGCATCTATATCTTTGTCTTCCAAAACCTTGCGGATATCTTGTTCTGTTTTGGGGATGGGAAGATTGCCTTTCGAAAAAAAATCTTTGACACTCGGATCAAAAAGCCGTTTGTCCACGTCGCATAAGGTAGCGACTTCCACATTTTTCAAGCGGGTGAACGCGCCGATGTGGCTCCTGCCACGGCCGTTGATGCCGACAACCGCGACTCGGACACGATCGTTCGCACCGGCCCATGAGGTTTTTGAAGTGCCAATCAACACGGAGGCAGCGGCACCCGCGCCAACGGCTGAAGTCTTCATGAAAGATCTTCTTGTGAGTGAATCCATAGTTCTTGTTCTCCTGTTAAATAGTTGGATCGTCAATCAATTTCTTAATCCTAACAAAGGGAAAGAAGAAAGATCAATGTTTTAACGGACATCAGATTCACGGGTTGCCCTAAACAAGCGCATCTGAGCAAGGAGCATTTAAAAAAATAGGAATCCAAAACAGGAAATCAGCTTTCACAAAGCGTGATTATAGGCTCATCCGCGGCACTTTGCTGCTAAGACTGCTTTGTCGTTCACTCCGAACATTTGATATAATCGCCGTGTTGCAGAGGATCCTGTCGGGGCGTAGCGTAGCCCGGCTCAACGCGCCTGCTTTGGGAGCAGGAGATCGAAGGTTCGAATCCTTTCGCCCAGACCATCCCTCTTCTTTTCCCTCTCTTTTGTCGCCCGGATAATTTCTGTTCCCCCGGCGCGGGCAAAGATTTTCCTTCCTAAACTCCCCTGTCTTCCACGGATCTTTTTTATACGCTGTGCTTTATAAGAGACGCAGCTATCTTTCCTAAAATAATACGTGGCAATTTTATTATTGGCATTGTACACCTCCGATTTTAATTGCTCTCGGATCGAGAGCAAAGATGAACGCAACAATTCTCGTGGCAAATGATCTGAACAATCTAGAGGTCAAAATATTTTCTCCCAATAAGGGACAGCAGTTCTTTAACAGCACTCATTCTATTGAGCCAACAGCTTAGTTTCTTAATAGGACGAGACCGATCAATTGTCAATCTCGTCGGATGCCTAGACATCTCGCTCCACAAAAAATAAGGGGTATCACCAAGATCAAGGGTCAAAAAGTCACACGATCACGATCCTATCCTATCCCTGATTTTGCCTGCCCCTTTCCAAATTGCGGTTTTGAGCAAAGATTTTGCTTGCCTTTTTAAGTATTCTGTGTTATTCTAGAGTCACAGTAGTTCAGCATATGAAGGAACTGTCTATCAATAAAGGAGGTGAATGTGTCGAATAGACAGTGGTGGGTAGTTGTAATCATTTTTGTTTTAGGACTTAACTTGTAGAAAAGGAATAATGTTATGAAACGAAAAGGTTTTACACTGATTGAATTGCTAGTAGTCATCGCAATTATCGGAATTTTGGCAGCCATCCTGTTACCGGCATTGGCACGTGCCCGCGAAGCGGCACGCCGCAAATCCTGCCAAAACAATTTGAAACAATGGGGAACGATTTTTAAACTTTATGCCGATGAGCAAAAAGACTATTTCCCGCCCTTGCAGGTAACCAACAGGAACACTGTGGGCTGGCCCGATTTGCCGCCGATCGGCGGTGATACTCCCGCCCTTGAAATAGCGGCTGCTCCCTTGGTGTCCGCTTGGTATCCGA
>JAAYJI010000300.1 GCA_012523015.1 Candidatus Hydrogenedentota bacterium | reverse complement strand
TCTCCACACTAGCCTTACACTTTGTCACGATCTTAGGCTTCTTATTTACTGCTATCTCCTTACTCTTCGGCATTTATGTACTCGCCATGTGGTGGCTTGGCAAAGCCGTGGAAGGTTTTACCACCGTTATCTTTCTCCAATTAATCATCGGAAGTGTTATTATGTTGGCGCTCGGTATTATTGGTGAATATCTCTCCATCATTTATACCGAAGTTAAGCAACGGCCCCATTATATTCTTTCTGAATCGGGGCAAGACCAAAAGCGTAATCTACCTCATGACCAATAATCCACAAAGCCCAAAAGAAAAGAAACGGCGCACCGGTGATACCATTGCCATTGATGGCGCTTACCAATACCGAGCGTTGACCCAAGGCAATCCTGTGCAACGCTTCTGGCATCTGTCCAAGCAACTGGTCATTGATACCTGTTTGCCGCCGAAGCCCGATCATTACGTCATGGATGTGGGCTGCGGCTCCGGAGTTATCGCCAATTTTCTCGCAGGCTATGGCGCGCAGGTTTTGGGCGTTGACGGCAACGAAGCAGCCATTGACTTTGCACGGGAACACTTCTCATCCGAAAACACGCGCTTCTTCCATGGTCTCGTAGATGAATCTTTTGATGTAGAGCAAGCGGTGGATCACATCTACTGTATGGAAGTGATCGAGCATATTTATCATGACCAGGTTTTGGACATGCTCAAAAGCTTCCATGCCTTGCTCAAACCGGGCGGGCAGGTCTTACTCACTACTCCCAACTACGCCAGCCTCTGGCCGCTCATCGAATATGCTTGCGACAAACTGCAAAAAACGGCAACCATGGGCGGCGACCAGCACGTCTGTCACTTCAATCCAAGACGACTCCGCCAAACTTGCATAGATGCGGGCTTTCAGGTAGAGCGGCTCAGCTCCTTTTGTCTCGCCGCACCGTGGATCGCGCCGCTCAGTCTGCGCCTCGCCAAAGCTATCCATAGTATGGAATTGGCGCTCCCTATTCGGCTAGGCTCCATTTTATTGATCATCCTGAAAAAGGAGCCGGAAGCCTGATAAAGACCAAGGCAGCAGGCGGCAGCCGCTCCATCGCGACTGTTCCGCACGGCGTTGAATCTTCTTCAGAAAAGTTATACGCGCAGGAAAATCTTCTTGCGGTACATGATCCACAAGGGAATCCAAAGGATTAATAGCACCAATGTTGCGCCAATAAAAGGTCCCACCTTCGCCATAGCGCCCAATACGGGGCATTTTTGAAACAATTTGTCTAAATGAACAATATGGACCGCCATATAAACGGCGATGGCATTGGCTCCAATAACGACGAAAGGATAAGCCCAGCGCTGCCACTGCCAAATGTCAACGACAAGATAAAAGAGGGCGAGAAGCAGGAAACTCCAACCGGCCGCCCACAGCACCATGGAACTGGTCCACAGATGCTTGATGATGGGGAAATGGAAACTCCAGAGCCAACCAAAGAACAGACAGCCCACACCGAGCAGCATAAGATTTTGGAAACGGCGCAGCGGTGTCCCCGACCCGCGCAGCACCTGCCCCGCAAAAGAGCCTAAGAGCACAGACGCGCCAAAGCCGAGACTGGGCAGTATCCAGGCGTAGGTCGTCGTCTGACTGCGGAACTTGCCAAGCGCCACGGAATCGAGCCATAGGGCGAGGTTGGTGTCCGGTTCCAATGCCCAGCCGCCCGCGCCGGGGACGGGCACAAACATCATGAGCAGCCAGTACACTATTAACAGCACGCCACACAAAAGAATCTGCATGGGCCGTTTCAGATAGCAATAGGCGAGGACAGCGATCACATAGCCCGCGGCAATGGACTGCAACGTATTGGAATAAAAATAAAGGGTCTTTTGATGGATTTCGAGAAGATTACCTTGCGCGATCATGCCAAAGATCCACAGGAGCACTACACGCCGGAACAGGCGTTTATAAAAAACTTTCCAATCTCGGGTCTCGCCTTCCTTCAATGAAAGTGCGAAAGGAATCGTGACGCCCGAAACAAAGAGGAAGAGGGGCATGATCAAATCCCATGCAGCAAAGCCTTCCCATTTCACATGATCCAATTGGAAATAAAGCCATTCGGGAATCTCACCCCAAAAATAGAGTAAGCCCACGAGGGCAAGAAAAAATTCTTTCCCGCCAATAATCCAAAACATATCGAAGCCACGCAGGGCGTCCACCGACAACATACGCGTTTTTTTAACAGGCGCAACGGCGGTCGATTCATTTTCTTGCGCTGTAACAGCTGCGGCGGCAGGAGCATGAGAATTATCTGTCATAATACTACTTTCTTCTACAAGATGATGCTTTGAGAACACCGTTGTTTTTCAACGAGATCCTCAGCCGAAATTAGGTTTTATAAAAAGGTAGGAGGTTGGCGCTTACTGCTTTTATCCAAACGCATGACTACCGTAAAATGCGTATTGAAATCAGGTGAAACACCCGGCAGTCGGAAACGCCAACAGATAATAAGAAACGAAAGAGCGGCAATCAATGCTGCCACTGAAAGACAAAGCGAAAAATAGGTTAAGCGCGGTCTAAACGCAAAGTGAACACGATGCGTGCCGGGCGGCAGCGCCACCGCTTTGAAGTGTCCATCAGCGCGTAATAAGGGTACCTGCTCGCCATTAACATAAGCAACCCATCCGGGATACCAAGAATCCAAGAAGGTCAGTACACGATGCTCAGGCAGTGGTCCCACTTCTAAATCAACGGTGTTCAAGCTTCGCGCCTGAATCTGAATCAAACCATCTTCATCATCCAAGTCCGATTTGATCTGTATCCGTGTGAAGCGGAATTCTTGCTGCCCTTTGTTCTCAATAACGATATTCCCACGGAGGCGCGCAAAATCGGGAAGCGGCACTTCCACCTCCCGCTCTTTGCCGCCTGTAGACCGCGCCACATGCTGCAGCCCCATTTCACTACGGTCCGTTCCCGGAAAGCTAAACTTAAAATCAACCTGCGCGCCGCCCTCGCAAACATACGCATAAACAAGTGAGCTGTGGAGCGCCCCCGCGCTGCCTGCAGGACGACCCGGTGCAGATGTGGGCAATTCCACCTCAAAATTCAGGCTCCGTTTTTTACCCGCTGCCGTGGGAGTGAAAAGCACGGCAGGCGCAGTGACGTCCGTGACCTGTACATGATCCGATACGGCAGAATGAGGAAGAGCGCCTTCTTCCACCTGTGGGATGGCAACCTCCGCTCCTTCCTCTAAAAAGACCGTTGTTGCTGCGGGGAAAAAGTCTTGTTTACCCGGCATCGTGCCCACACTGTACTGTCGGGCGAGCCAAAAGGAACGTTTGAACAACATATTGCCGCGCGTATTTTTTTGTGTCGGTTCGAAGGCTTGTACACCACGCAGCCCGGGTCCTTCGCGCGGCGGTCCACTCAGCAG
>JAAYJI010000299.1 GCA_012523015.1 Candidatus Hydrogenedentota bacterium | reverse complement strand
TTACCGCACAAAGTCACAACGGCATCATGGGCAACGACTTTTTCTATGATAATGTACATGTCCTTTTCGAGGGTTATCATCGTATCGCTTTGAGTATTTTTAACGTACTGGAACAGCGCATCGCTGAGCAACAAGGCGTCGCCCCGGCTAAGGAGCGCCTAGCTGTCGACACGTGTAAAGAGCGACTGGGGCTGAGTCCTTATCTCGAACTTATCTATATGAAGGATGTGCTGCAACAATTGGGACGATATCAGACGTTTGCCCCGCAAATGGACGGCGCCTTTATGGAAAAACGGATCTCCGAAGTGGAAGCAAAGCTTAGCGACAAGGCCTTTGAGGAAGCCCTCGCAGCCCTAGACAAGGCGTTATCTTGGTGGGGCGACGATTTCCAAATTAGACGCGTGACTGCTCAACTCTTGATGGAAGCCGGGCGCGATGCAAAGGCACAGGCCGTCATGGCACAGATAATGGAACGCTATGGTGATTGGACCGCCGCCCAAAACTTTAAAAAGCTCATGGATAAATAAACGGGGGGCGCGCCCTTCCTGTGTGATTCTGAGCGCGGCATTTGTGCTTTTGTATCATTGAGGCGTTGTATTATGTAGGTTAGCTCGGATATCCATGCCAGTCCTCTTTGGAGTACGCGAGCTTTAGCTCGCTCCTTTCCATCCCGGCCCTACAGGGATCATGTCGAAACGTGGGGACAAGGTATTGCAGAGACCCAAGCATAGAGCCAGCCACGAGGAAAAGGACGCCTGCTGCACAGTCTCCATATTTTGAATAAAATGAATAATTCGACTTGAATATAACAAAGACTATTGCTTTGTCACGTCTTTATTGAAGCATGGGATGCGCAGAGCTATTCTTTATTTTCAACGACGGGTTCTGTGGGACCGGCGGCGCGTTTAGGTTTATCCAATCCTGTGGCGAAACGGCCGATCTGAACACAGTCGGTGATAGTGATTTTTCCGTCACCGCGGGTTTCGCGTGGAGCGCAATCGAGCTGTTGAAATTCTAAACCGGGCTCAGGTGTGTCCAAACCTACATAAAAACGCATTGCCTGTACCCAGTCATTTACCTTGATAATTCCATCTCCGCCGTGTCTGGGCGCAACATCCCCTTCCAGCCCATGACCTCCACCTTCACCCTCGCCTTCATCCTCATCCTCGCCCTCACCTTCATCCTCGCCTTCGCCCTCCTCTTCACCTTCGCCCTCGTCGGGAAAGAAGCTAATCCATTCTTCGTCGGGAACGACGGCATCTTCACGAATGTAGGGGTAGCCGTTATTAATGGTGTATGTCGAGTCGTGGGCCCAGCGGTCGTCAAATTTCCAATGGGTGTAAATATTCGATCCATAAGGAGTTGTCATATCTCCGGAACTACGCCCTTCGCCGCCGGCACTTACGCTCTGCAATGTCTTGTTCACATCCCAATAACACGCTTGCACAGAGCCTCCCGTATTCAGTGATACAAGCCCGCCGGTACTGTTGGGTTCCACACCGGTTACGCGGCCAATGGCGTAGCAGTCGATGAGAACGCCATTATAGTTGAGCCCCACAAGTCCGCCGATACCCACGCTGTTTGTGCCGCCGCTCACCTCTCCCGTGGCGTAGCAATCAGTCACTTTAGAGCCATAATTGTATCCGACGAGTCCACCCAAATACCGCGCGTAGTCCTCGCCACTCACTTTGTTTTTTGCATAACAGGCAATGGCAATGCCCTCCCAGCTTTGCCCGATGAGCCCGCCTATAGAGGCAGATGCATATGCACCTGTGACCTGTCCCTTGGCGTGGCTGGTGATGATGCCGCCGTAATTGTTGCCGATCAAGCCGCCCACCTCATTGTTTCCCGTAATGTTGCCATCAACGCTGCAGCCTATCACACGTCCCAGATTCACACCGACCAGTCCGCCAACCCCATTTTTCCCGGTAACCCTAAGATTTTCTGCGTGTAAATCGTAGACGAGTCCTTTTTCTGCAAGCATGGTAAATAGGCCCACATTGTTATTGTCGGGCATATAAATAGTTCCATTGCGCAACACATGCCCACCTCCATCAAAAACGCCGCCGAAGCCGATGCCTCCGTCGCCAATGGGCGTCAGTGTATGCCCATTGAGATCCAAATCAGCCGTCAGTTTTAAATGGGAATTCATGATCCCTGAATGGTGAAAAAGCTGCACAAAATCGTCTGTCGTTGCGATTACATAAGGATCGGCTTCTGTTCCGCTGCCGTCATAGGGTAGGACAACTTCGGGGATGGAGGGCCAATCAAAACCTTCCCAAGACAGCCGCGGATATTCTCCCTCAATCATGACCCATCCATAACTGTTCCAACCTGCGTTTTGAAAGAATGCCAAGCGCTGCATTTCGACCGTTAACAGCCCGACGCCGCCGGCACTAGTGCTGCGTCCGCTGGTATCTTTATCCCAAAAACTTTTTTGTATTTTGCCGGAACCGTTGACGCCGATCAAGCCGCCCGATTGGTTACCGTTGGGAACGGTTCCGCAGGAGTAACAAGCGTCAACCATGCCGTCGTTGTAGCCTACCAGCCCTCCTAAATAGGTGGCGGCATCGGCTATGTCACTCCTCGCGTAGCTGGTAGTCAGCCGATCCATGTTACGCCCGATGAGTCCGCCGACAAAAGTCACTCCGTGAATCAAGGCATCAGCATAAGAGGCGTTCACAGCGTCATCCTCATTATAGCCGACAAGTCCGCCTACATAGCGCCCGCCCGTAACAGTGCCCGTGGCATAACATGCGTAAAGGTTGCCGCTCCGTTTATTGCCGATGAGTCCGCCCACATACTGCGACTTGTCACCGCTATTGACCGTAACGGCGCTATAGCTGTATACGACATCCCCATAGTTTTGACCAATAAGCCCTCCTACATACCATGATTCTTCGCCGACGACCACTTCGCCCAAGGAGAAACATCCATCTACAACGCCGGCATTGCTGCCGATGAGACCGCCTACGTAACGTGCTTTCCAGGCGCCTGTAACCACCGCGGTGGCGTTGCAGAACCCAACAAATCCACCCCAGTTCGCCCCTACCAAGGCGCCCACATTGTTCTTGCCGGAAATGGAAGCGTTGGTGAGAAAGGCATTTTCGATAAAAGCCGTTTCCGTTATATAGCCGAAAAGTCCGACATTATCCTGGGTTGGCCTATTAATAAAGAGCCCGCTTATGACACGGCCCATTCCGTAGAAGCTGCCTGTGAATGGGGCACTCGCTTTGCCTATTGGCGCAAATCCCAAGCCATCATCCCACGCGGTGCTTGCCGAAGCGTCAATATCGTCCATCAGCGCATAAGTACCGTTTAGAGGGTAGGCAGGATCATTGCCAATTCGCTGCAATTCTTCAAAGGTATAAATAAAGATAGCAACGCTTTTATCGTTCGCAAATGCTGCATCGGCGCTACTGTTCCAAGCGAGAACAATACTTGCAATGATCATGCTGTAGGTCGCGATTCGTCCTGTATAAGAATGCATAGTGTCTTCATCTCTCTTTGTTATCAGCTTATTGTACCATGCAGAGAAGGCTCTTTTATTGTGACACATTCATGTAGTTGCCTGGTCCGTGCACAAGGTCTATCCTATTCAAGTCTATCATGACTTCCTTTATTTTTCAATGTGCTGTGTCAATAAAAACATTATGCGAATATACCTTTTTATCCGTATAATCGCGCTACTGATTTTTTGAAATCAGTGCCCTTTCATAATGTCCTGCCGCGCCAAAGAATTAGGACACGTCATTTGATTTTTTATCCCTTTATTTTACATACTTGTCGCCACTAAGATGCTATGGGGATCCGATATCTTCGGGCTCCGCCTGCTCTTTGATACCTTTGACATAGGTTCTCGGCAAACCATGCAATTCCCTGTTTAAAAGGAAGGAAATTATTGATGCCCCCACGTAAAGAAGTTTTGAAAGTAGGGTTGATCGGCTCCGGCGCCATTGCGCAAGAACAACATCTCCCTTATTGGCGTGAATTGGAAGCGGAAGGTCAGGTGGAAATTCTCGGGATCTGCGATCTCATTCGCGAACGCAGAGAAGAAGAAGCGGCAAAATGTGCCCAAGCCAAAGCCTACGCCGATTATAAAAAGATGCTTGCTGCTGTGGATTTCGACATCATTGATGTGTGCACGCAAAACCGTGTCCACGCCCCTGCCACAATTGCCGCCCTCGAAAAAGGGGCTCATGTGCTGGTGGAAAAGCCCATGGCCATGAACAGCAAAGAATGCGAGGCGATGATTGCCGCTGCACGCAAAAACAAGCGGAAACTGATGGTGGCGCAACATATGCGTTTTGAGGCACGTGCCGAAAAACTAAAAGAGGTGGTGGACAGCGGCGCGTTGGGTGATATTTACACAGCGGAGACCAAATGGCTGCGTCGCCGCGGTATCCCCGGTTGGGGCAAGTTTCATCTGAAAAAAGAATCGCTGGGCGGTCCGCTGATCGATATTGGCGTGCACATGATGGATCTGTGCATTTGGCTGATGGGCAGCCCGGTACCGGTCGCTGCGTCGGGCAAAGTCTATCGCAAATTTGGGGACCGTACTGATCTCTTTAACGCGGACTGGGGCGTACCCTATCCTCACCAAGAATTCGATGTGGAAGACTACGCCGTGGCACTGATCCGTTTTGAAAAAGGGCTTACCATGACCATGTCCGTTTCTTGGGCGGCGAACACCCACGATGAAATTGAAAACCTGTATATCTTGGGAGATAAAGGCGGTATCGGCATAAATCCTTTAGGCTTTTTCAGCGCTGATCATTCCTCACTGAACCGCACCACGTGGGACTGGCTGGATCCGGAAGACGGACACCGCCGCGAGATTCGACACTTCTGCGAGTGCGTACAATCGGATAAAGAGGTCATGGTAAAACCGGAAGAGTCGCTGCGCATCCAAAAAATAATTGACGCGATTTATGAATCGTCGCGCAAGAATAAAGAGATTGTAATAAAATAACGGGCTCTAAACGGGCACACAAAAAGAACAAGGGCACTGACAAAGATTATCCTCATCAGTGCCCTCTTTTTATTTCATAATAAGATTAGCGCGCCAGTTTCAAGAGATTCTTGCGGCTCGCATAGTTACGGTCTCGCTGTGCTGTACGCGCGCCCACATAGCGGCGCTGCACTTTGAAGCGTGCCGGCTCGTCTTCTTTAAAGGCGAGATACGGACCGCCTTCAGGAGGCGGCAATTGGGCTGCACAGCACGGACAAGCGGCGGGTACCTCTTGAACTTGTGGGGGCTGTCCTGTGTTCGTTTCCATTTCGATATACCGCATCGCCCAACATTCATAGCTGGGACCCGGTTTCAACGGCGCTTTGGGGGGCAGCTTTTGGTAGATCATGCCGCGGGCGGTATGGTCGACAAGAATGCCCGTACCGTGTACGGCGCCGCCGACGCCTTCATCGATCGATTCGATAGGGCTCCATTGGATCCCTTCTTTTAAACCGTTGTGGGTATGGTATACCAATTTGCGCAACCCGAGCCAAGGCCATTTGATAACGCGCAAGGCAGGTTCTTCCGGATTGCCCATAGGCCCTTCATAGGCCGGGGGCACCGCCTCCGCCAAGGGCATCAGCAGAGCGACTGCCGCCAAGACCATCACGACTTTAAAAGGTTTCATCATGTGCATCTCCCTCATTCGACAGGAAGCCTTTGCTTCGTCGATGACCAGCTAATTGTATCGCAACATGCTTCTATTTTACACAAAAATCACGCAAATGTAAAGATTTTATTTTCTTGGCTTGGCAGGAATGTGGACAGAGCCCGTTTTTTCTCGTGACATTAGAAATAATCCCTTGTTTCAAACATTCCCGCGACGCGAAACAGGCAAGATAAACCCTTCTTTTTTAAAGGTCTGCAATGAAAGATAAATCGGGTGGAATCGTTCTTCACAAGGACGACGCCTACAGTTGACTTATATTTTGGGATAGTGTGATAATAGGGTCGCCAATAACAATGATCCTTGAAGGATTGTATTTGGAGGAGATAGGAAGCGCAACAACTATATGGTAGGGAATGTATGCGGCAAAGGCTCCCAATCCTTTAACAACGGCAAGAAACGGCAGGCATGCGTTGATACGGATTCAGCAGATTATATGGAGCACGACAAAGCGCGCAGTCCTGTCTTCTTTGGGTGAGAAAAAAGCAAGGCACAACTACCGTGACGAATAGCATAAACAACGATCGTTCAGATGACTTTAGCGGGTCAACCCCGCGAAAACACGGCAAGAAACGATTCCTCGCCAATTTAGTGCTCAGTATTTTAATTCTTTGCTTGGGATTGTGGGGGCTGCTTTATCTGCGGTCCCTACGCGAACCACCGCTGCAAGCCGATTTACCGCCTGCAGAAGTGACAGTGGAAGTGAAGGCGGTCTACCCTGAAAATGTGCCCGTTATTATTTCCGGCTATGGCGAAGTACACGCAGCGGAATCCTTGGCGGTCACGCCGAAAGTAGCCGGCGAAACGGTTTATCTGCATCCTAAGCTGGAAGTGGGCAATGTAATCCCCAAAGGTGAGCTGCTCTATCGCATTGATCAACGGGATTATTTGGCGGCTCAGGCACAGGGTCAAGCACAAATTGAGCGGCTCGAAATCATGGTCAAGGCGCTGAACGAACAATATGCCAGCGATAAGAACCGACTGCAAACCATCAAACGGGCGCGCGATATCGCCTTGGAAGAATTCAATCGTGACAAGACCCTGCTCCAACAAGACGACGTGGGTTCGGAAAGCATGGTCAATTTGTCTGAGATCAATTATCGCAAAGCACAGGATGCTTTTGATCAAGTGGAACAAGCGATCAATCTATATCCACTGCGTATTAAAGAAGCAGAAGCCGCCTTACGTGCAGGTAAATCCGCTTTGGAAATGGTGGATTTAAGTCTGGAACGAACTGAAGAATTTGCGCCCTTTAATGCACGGGTTCAACACAAACAAATTGAGGTAGGTCAGGCCGTAGCGCCCGGGCTCATTATCTTGCTGTTGGCAGATGACAGCGCCCTTGAAGTGTCGGTGCCCGTTGACAGCCAAGATGCACGGCGGTGGCTGCCTTTCCTTGAGGCGGATACCCGTGAATCGCCCAATTGGTTTCGGCCCCTCGCCCCCGCGCCTTGTGTGCTGCGTTGGACCGAAGATCCGTCTGTGTCTTGGGCAGGCACGTTGGCGCGCGTGGAACGCTTTGATCCCATGACCCGCACCGTTACGGTGGCGATTAGTGTAGCGCCCAATACAGAAGAGACAGAACACGCTTCCTTACCGCTGGTCGAAGGTATGTTTTGCAGTGTTGACATCACCGGCACGACTATGACATCCGTCTATCGTCTTCCTGAATGGTCTGTTACCTATGAAGGTATGGCATATACGGCGGTAGATAATCGTCTGCGCCCGGTGAAGGTGAATATACTTCGCAACCAAAATAAGGAAAGCTTCGTTGATTCCGGATTGGCTCCCGGTGATCTGGCAGTGTTGACGCGCTTGGTGGATCCCATGCCGGGCATCCTGTTGAAGTACGAGTTGCCCGCTGATCATTCTGATGCGTCAGCGGACACTGCCAAAGCCGCGCCTACTGAAGACGCCAATTCACTTTCACCATCATCCCGAGCAAATGAGGCCTCATGAAACAATTCTTTACCATCTTTGTAAAGAATCGCGTTTACGCCAATATTATGGTGCTCTTTGCCGTCGTCTGCGGTTTTTGGGCACTAAAATATTTGCCCCGCGAGACCTTCCCCGACATCCGCATGGATACCATTCGGGTGACTGTCTTCTGGCCCGGAGCTGATCCCGCTGAAGTTGAAGAGGCGATCAGCTGCAAGATTGAAGAAGCCATAGAGGGCGTGGAAGGCATCAAAAATTATCACACCCTCTCCAATGAACACTTTTGCATCGCAAATATTGAGATCTTGGAAGGCTTTGACATCGATAAAGTCAAAGATGAAGTGCGTACAGCGGTGGACACGATAACCACCTTTCCGCCCGATGCGGAACGGCCGGTTGTGGAAGAATTTTTGATTCGCGTCCAAGCGTTGCTCCTTGCGGTGACCTGCCCAGATCTGTCCACCGCGGCGCTGCAAGATTATGCGAAACAAGTCAAAGATGAATTGATCGCCCTGCCCAGTATCAGCCAAGTGAAGCTGGTACAACGGGATCGTGAAATCATTATCGAAGTTTCGGAAGAACGTCTTCGCGAATATGGCATCACCTTCGAACAGGTGGCAATGGTCATCAAAGCGAACAGCTTAAACGCGCCCGGCGGCACCATTCGTACAGAAGGGGAGCATATCCGTCTGCGTACGCTGGGCAGGAATTATACGTCAGAAGATTTCGCGGGCATTGTCGTGCTGTCCCGCCCCGAAGGCTACCACATCACCTTGGACCGGATC
>JAAYJI010000298.1 GCA_012523015.1 Candidatus Hydrogenedentota bacterium | reverse complement strand
GTCACCTTTCGACCTTTTCGTGATGCTATGGGCTGGGGCTTCCACTACGGCCCTTTTCGAGGCCGCTGTTGCAGGTACTTCAATATGGGCGGCACAGGCGGGGTCTACCTCTGCGACGACCATAACCGTCAATTCATTATTGGCTCCCAAGATCCCGAAGCGCTGGCAGAAGTCATAGAAAAAGCCCGGACAGAACTGCTTTTACGATCTGCCCGGGCAGAAAACTTTATGTCTTAGTCAGGGAGAGAGAAGACTGTTAACGGGGGATGCGTTCATCACGGAGTATCTCGCCGCCAAGTTTAATGACCTTTACATGCAGCTCGTCGGGCGACACATCAACGCGAACAGTTGCATCCACGGGATTGGTCATGGCATGAAAAACATTGTCGCCATCTTCACCCGGTTCACACCATTTGTACCGGTGCATGTGACCACTGAGCCATAGTTTAGCGCCCGCTTCATTAATAAGAGGCTGCCACAAACGCCCTACTTCCCGGCAGCCGAAAATGGAATCGCCCAAATACGGAGTAGGCTGATGGGTCAGTGCAATGGTAAATCTGGCATTACGGGCGGCTTCACTTTTCAGGTCTTCCTTCAGCCACGCTGTTTGTTCTGCACGAAATGAATCAAACTCTATAAGATCGGCATATTCTTTGTGGTTGTCTTCCTTGTCTTCGCCTGTATCCAAGGCGAGAAAATGGATACCGCCATGGTCAAAAGAATAGTAGGTACGTCCGTCCCTTCCCGGCACATATTCTTGGAAGCGACGCGCCCAAGCGCCCCGCGTTTCGTGATTGCCGCGGACATAGACGGTTGGAATGGAAGCGCCAAATTTGCGCGCGCAGATGTCATAGAAGGCGTGGAAAAACTGTTTGTCTTTCACAAAGTCATTGACAATATCGCCGTTTAATACCACGAAATCAATGTCATCCCAAACCACATCATTGAACATGCTTTCAAGGCGGTTCGCGTCATCATGAATATCGTTCCACATGACAAAAGAAAAGCGCTCTTTATTCGGGTCAAGGGGCGTACAGCTATAGACGTCGCTTTCAATGGTATCGCCATGCTGTACACGGTAAGGCGTTACATAGCCCTTAAATTCGCGGGAAACCAAGCGGTATTGAAATGCTTTGCCCGGTGTGAGACCGGTGAGCCGCACAGCGTGGCAGGTACTGTCATTGGGAATCAATCCGTTGATACTGGTCACGGCTACGCGGTCCAATTTACCATCCTCACCGTACAATACCTTGGCGGTGGCTTTCTTATTAGTATGCCATGTAACCGTTACTTCGCCGGAACCCGGTGATTGCACGAGGGGCCCATGGTTCACGGCAAAGTTCGCAGGCTCATTGTTATCGCCGTCGCCTGCCGCCAAAGCCAACGCAGGCAACAGCCCCAATCCTAGAAAGCCTGCGCCGCTGCGGCCCATGAAGTTTCGTCGTGAAACAAGAGAAGCGTCTTTTTTAAGGTCATTGTCATTGCTCATAATTGTTTCCTTTTCCGGTTGTATATCACGAAAGAGCGACTCATCCGTTATGAACGGCGGCGCTCCATGGAGTGAAGATTTAAAGAGCATTTCAACAAATGCATCTTCACGCCAAAATATGTTGTTAATTTATGATAGTACTCCATGTATACTCTGCAGTCAAGCCCCAAAGGCTATGGCTGCACTTAGTCTTCCCACAGAATACGGGCAACATAAACGGCATTGTCGGAACCATATTTTTCACAGCCAAGGGGCTGCATCCATTCAGCAACGGTTACCCATGTCTCTTTTTCGTTGATCTCCGCCACCCCAAAATTGCCCAGACGTGCGCCCCGTGACGGGATGAGGTTACGTTCAGTATCACGAATAACCTGCATCGTGTCAGGATTCACTTGAGCCATGCGTAAAGGCGCGCGATGTCTGAATACATGATCATACTCGGGGTCACGTCGGGTATATACCAAAAAGAGCGCGTCCTTGTGGGTAACCCAATGTTGCTGCGTATTGTAACTGCCCAATTCACTGCCGTCATCAAAACACCACGGCCGGGGCTCTTCGAAATGGAGCCCGTCATCACTGCGTGTTACATAGCCTTTCACATCATTGCGCAAGGTCAAATAAAAACGGTTATTGAAGAAACATAAGGAGGGTTCTCCCAATCCGCGGGGGTCGGGAACAGTCATTTCATTCCCGTGTTCCACATACTGTAGTGTCTCGCCGTCGAACCGGCAACGCAGCACCGTGGCCGCTGAACTCTTTTCCCCTTTCGCCTTAAAATAAATGGGCAACAGAATATCGCCATTGGGAAGATCGACACGTTGGGTGCAGCCGGCACCGGAACTAAAAAATTTTGGATCATCCGGCATTTCCAAGGAACGCCACGACGACCAAACCCATTTGTTTTGATCATACCAAGCGTAGGCTGTGGAACGATGATATTCACCGGCTAATTTATCTCCATCGTAACGGGCTTCATGACCGGTACCCAATAATTTTCCCGTAGCGGCGTGCCACTTCGGCGTAAAATCACAAATGACCGAAACCAAGGATTCTTCTTGTCTGCGGCCTAAAGTACCCTGTTCGATGGGTCCGATCCAATGACTGCCCAAATCGTCCGTGCGCATTTCGTTTAAAGCATAAAATACATCGGAACCACTTAAAAGCAATTTCTGCATGGTCATGACTACAATGGGCGTTTCGCCGGGAATGGCTCCGGCGCGGGGGTGAACCCAGCAGGTGACTTTATCAAAACCGGAACTCACTGTATCCAGCTGAATTTGATAATTCACGTTTTCGAGGTCAGCGCCGTAAACCGCAACAGTCCCTGTCCCCAGAACTAACAAGCAGAGCATTGTCCATTTCAAAAAAGCATTCATAGCTATCCTTACCTTCCATTTCTTAGATGATGTACAGCGCAAGCACGCGCTCCAAAGGCAACAAACAGGAACTATGATACACAAATAGCGGTATGCTTTTCTGGCGC
This sequence comes from Candidatus Hydrogenedentota bacterium, assembly GCA_012523015.1. NCBI lineage: Bacteria > Pseudomonadati > Candidatus Hydrogenedentota > Candidatus Hydrogenedentota bacterium. Next base: position 1,007 of record JAAYJI010000298.1, on the reverse strand, counting down.
AGAAAAAAATGGAGGGAGAAGGCGAAAAGTTTACGTGCAATATTTCCCGTAAATAAAGGAGACGATACGGGAAAGAAAGGATATCATCTGTGGGGCATTTGAAAACTTTTGTTCAAAAGATCACACGGGAGAAAAAGCAAAATAGCGCACATAAATATAAATGCTCGATAACACTAGGGTAAGCAAGGTGATGGGGATACTGTATTTGAGGAAATCGCCAAAGGAAATGCGGTAGCCATTACGTTTGGCAATTTGAACTGTTACCACGTTGGCAGCGGCGCCGAAGATCGTTCCGTTACCGCCGAAACAAGCGCCCAAGGCAAGGGCCCACCACAAAGGATAGGCAACATGCATCGTCATAAACTCCGGTGTTTGATGGAGGTTAAGAAGATCTTGCATGGAGCTTATCAGAGAATTTACCAAGGGAATCAGGGCAATGACAACAGGAATATTGCCAAAGAACGCAGATAAAAGGGCGGACACCCACAGCACCGCCAAGGCGGTGGCATATAAATGCCCACGGGTCACACCAAACAAAACGTGCGCGATCTTTTCAAATAAACCGTTATGCTCCAGAGCGCCGACCAACATGAATAAGCCCATGAGAAAGAGAATCGTTTCCCATTCCACTTTTTCCATGGCGGCGCGCAAATCACTTTTTGTGTAGACCACCATAATCAAAGCGCCGGAAAGAGCAATAATACCGGGCTGTAAATTTAAAACATGGCTCATGCTGAAGCCGGCAAGAATAAAGGAAAAGACGATTAAGCCACGCTTCAAGCGCCAGGGATCCAGAATCGCTTTCGATGGATGGGCTTTCATAATGCGCGCACGCAATGCGCCCGTCGTTTTTAAACGATTACGCTGCGACAGGAAAATGAACAAGAAAACGACCACGCACGACAGGATGACGATGGGCGTCAGATGCAGCAAAAAAGCGTTGAACGACAAGCCGCCCCGCGAACCGATCAAAATGTTGGGCGGGTCGCCCACGAGTGTGGCAGTAC
>JAAYJI010000297.1 GCA_012523015.1 Candidatus Hydrogenedentota bacterium | reverse complement strand
CCCTACTGCTCAAACGATCGCGCTAGGAACGAAAATACCAATGGGCTTTTAAGACAATACTTTCCAAAAAAGACTCGTTTTGATACATTTTCTGAAGAGCAGTTAAAAAGGGCTGTTCAAGATTTAAATAATAGACCAAGGAAAACGCTTAATTATAGAACTCCTGCCGAAGTCTTTTTTCAGGAAGGGGTTCCAATTCGGGTTTGAACCTGCGCATACGTTTCCGTTCCATCCAAACCATGGCAATGCCGACCAAGATCAAAAAGGCGCTGATACTGCCGTTAAGCACAGCTGTTAACCACGAGTCCGACCAAGGCAATACGGCTATCATCATTAACGCAATAATGATCAAAGATATGCCCACCACTTGAAAGGGAGAAATGGTTTTGGATTGGGCTGCTGCGGCTTGTTCTTCGGGTCGGCTGCCGATGGGTTCTTCCAAACGGGTAAAAAAGCCCTTGACCCGCTTCTCTTCTTCGCCATGCATGGGTGAGAAAAGCGTAATCAAGCACATGATGATGAAGGTCACCAAGCTGGTCGCAATAAAGAGAACCATTTCGAGGGGCGCACTGCGATTAAAGAGACTGAGGGTGCTGCTTTCCGGATTCCATTGAATCATGAAAAACGCCAGCGGTCGCCCGGTCCGAGACACTGCAAAAAGAGCAATGCCCACGAAGAGACCTGCCAAGAAGCCCCAAAGGGCGCTCCGTGCCGTGAAACGCCGAGATAGAAGCCCCAAAATCATGGGTACCGCGACAGGAGCCGTAGCCACACTAAAGAGCGTAACCATCATGGTGAACATGTCTTCCGCTTTGGCAAGGCTCAGCATCAACAAGGCAGCGCCGATTGCTAACACGCCAATGAGCAGGGTCATCAGCCGTCCCACAAGAACCAATTCGCGCTGCGAGGCGTCCGGACGCAAGTGACGCCGGTAAATGTCGTGGGTCAGCACATTGGCACAAACATTATAGTCGCTGCTGAGCATGGACATAGTGGCGGCGAACATGGCGGAGATCATAAGCCCCAACATGCCTGCAGGCAAGAGCATCCTGCACAGTTCCGGGTAGATGGTGCCTGCGTCGGCAAGTCCGGGGATCAGCTGCGTCCCGGCAATGGCGGGAAGAAACATCAAGGGCGGTCCGATGATATACAAAACCACTACGGACAAACCCACCTTGAGAGCATCCCGTTCGGTGGGCACGCAGTAATAACGCTGGATGAGCGACCAATTGACGCTGCTCCACGCCAAGGTATACATCACGATGAGATAGATCACATAGCCCCAACCATATTCGGGACAGGTTAGGCGCATGAAGCCATCCGGCAGATTCTTAAACACTTGTGTGACGCCGCCGCCGTGATAAAAGGACAAGGGTAAGATGATGATGATCGCTGCCGTCAACACGACGAATTGGATAAAGTCGGTCACCGCCACCGCCCAGAGACCGCCCATGAAAGTATAGAGCAGCATGATGCCGCCGGCGCCGATCATGCTCCACTTCATATCGAAACCGAGACTCACGGAAATGAAGATGCCGATGGCAAAAAGCTTGATGCCGTCGTCGATAATTTTGGTCGGCACACCCTGCCACGAAAACAATTGCCGTAATACAGGGTTGTATCGTTCTTCCAAATATTCGATGGGGCTTTCGATACGGGCGCGCCGCCATTTATGGGCGAGGAAGAGCGCGCTGAAAAGCGTGGCAGGAATGGAAACCCACAACAAGGTAATGCCTACGAATCCGTAGCGATAACACAGGCTGGGATAGCTGACAAAAGCCATGACACTGAAGCTGCTCATGTAGAAAGAGACGCCGCTCAGCCACCACGGGATATTGTTGCCGCCGCTGAAATAATCCTTGATCCCCTTCATGGACCGATAGAAATAAAGACCAATGCCCAACATGAGCAGGAAATAACCGACAATCATAAAATAGTCGGGTACTCCCAACATAACCTGTGTATTCATAAAGACTCCTGATTATCGCCTCATAGGAAAGAATAGACTACTGAAAGGACTCCAAAGTACGCAGATAGGCAACGGACTTTTTCAATGCCTCTTGGATATCATCCAAAGTCCATTCGACCCCTTCCACCCCTTCCACCTCAATCGTGATGGGGCCTGTATAGGCATGGCTGCGCAGAATTTTAAAAATGGCGGGGAAATCGACGATCCCTTCTCCAAGAGCGGGGAAATTCCAGGTCTCCAAAGCGCCATTATGATCTTTCACTTCGAAGGTCGCTACATAGTCCACGCATTTTTCCAATTCAGAAGGGGCATCGGTATTTTCGTTGTAATAGCTGATGTTGCCCGTATCAAAATTCACACGAACATGGGAATGGTCTATGGCGTTCATCGTTTCCACATGGACAGCGCCGTTGGTACCCAAATCGGGATGGGTTTCCAGCACGAGAATAACGTCGTTTTCCTCGGCCAAATCGCCTGCCTCGCGGAGCCGTTCATAGACCACTTCAAAAGGCGCATCATGGCGTTTCGGCGACAGGAACATGTACTTCACGCCCAATTGCTTGCAGATCTCGAACTGTGCGCCAAGCTCCGCAACAGCACTTTCTTGAGACAGATTCGTATCGCCGCGAACCACGAGCACCTCCAGCCCGAAGGCAGCCAATTGCTCTTTCACCGCTTCCACTTCTTCCGCTTTGGGAATGCTCATAAAGACATAGTGCAGTCCCAGTTCTTGGATGTATTTGAACGCGTCCTCTTGAAAAGCACCATAGTTGGCGACACGACAAGCAAGCCGCCACGGTGTCGGCGCAGGCGCTGCTGCCGCCGCCTCTTCTGCAGGCTCGCTTTGATTGACGGGACTGCTGCAGCCACAAAAAATAAGAGCAGCCAACGCCAACCCCGTCACACACAAAGAAACACTCTTCACACCTACCATGATTTAATTCCTTCTTTCGTAGACTCATCCCACGTGAAAACAGAGACTCAACCCTGGGTGCCTTAGGTGATTAACGCAGGGTTAAGCATTTCGTACCGTTGCAGCAGCGCCGGCAGGCATGGTATCGGCGCTGCCTTGGCGGCAACATCATACAAACTGTGCGCGACCACGCATCGGAACAGGAAAGAGCGGCTCTTGTAACAAGACGTGGCTTGCACAGTACTGCTAAACAGACCTTTTTTCTTAGGCGAGTTCGTCGCGATGGGCCCAAACTTTTTCAAAAGCGCGAATATAGCCCTCCACCATCTCAGGACATTCTTTCGTGAAGTAGGGCAGTGCGATGCTGGTCGCATTGGCTTGTTCAGAGCCGGGCAGATCGGGAATAACGGGGAGATGGTGCCACCACTCCGCTTGTTTATAGAGGGGCTGATGATGCTGCAAACGATAACTCAAAGCGTCGGCGCGCACGCCTTCCGCCCGTAACGCAGCAACAACCTTTTCCCGGGAAACGCCGGCTTCTTGCTCATCAATGAAAAGCATATTCCACTCATAGTACAAGCGCTGCACATCATCTCTGCCGCTTGATTGCTCATACAAGCCGGGCAATTGCAACAACACATCATTGAGTTTACGCGTTTGAGCCACTCCCTTGATTGTGCGCTCTTTCAAATCTTTCATTTGCACACGAATCAGCTCGGCAGCAACCGGGTGCATGCGTGTCTTTGTGCCCAGTCCCGTGCCGGTATATTGTTTGTAGGGGCTGTCGTCATCAACACCTGGCGCATCATAATGCCCCAAAAGGGTCGCACGATCTCGGTATTCCTTTGTTTTATAGACGCCCATGCCGCCTTCAATACCCGGCAAAGGCTTGCTCATCTGGTAGCTGAAAATCGCCATTTCGCCCCAAGCACCGGCATGCACACCTTTCAGTTTGGCATACTGGGCATGAGCCGCATCTTCCAAAAGGATCAAGCCTTTTTCTTGGGCCCAATCGCTGATTGCGTCCATGTCGCAAGGCAGACCGATCCAGTGAACGGGCATCACCGCTTTCGTGTTCGGCGTCAGCCGTTTTTTCGCATCTTCCAAGTCGAAGTTCAAGGTTCTCGGATTGATATCCACAAAGACAGGAACCAAACCAAAGAGGCGCATGGGCACAATGGTCGCGAAGAACGTGTAGCTGGGCACCATGATTTCGCTGCCCGGCGGCAGATTCAACGCGAAAAAGAGAGATAGCAGCGCGCTCGTGCCATTGCAATAATTCCGCGCATAGGGAACGCCGACATGCTCACACCATTCCGCTTCCAGTGCAGGGATAGCGCTGTAGTCGGGGGCGCGCAGCATTTTCACCACCGCCTCTTCGTCGGCTTCCGTATAGCGGGGCCAGCGCCACGCGTCGGTGTCGGGTTTGGGGATGGCAGCTTTGCCGCCGTTAATCGCAAGCTTTTCCGTATCGGCAAAAGCCCGGTTCGCCTGTGCCATGCCTATACCGGCAGCGGCACTTAAGGTGGTCGCTTTTAAAAAACTGCGACGGTTCGTTTCTTTTCCAGATGGGGCATCCATGGGATCAAACATCGTCTTATTCTCCTTATTCTTTCTTAAGCTTTTTGAAAGCAAAACAGTTCAAAACCTATCGCATGGATAAGTCATCTTGCGCAGTCCTAAAAGCGCGACACGAGAATTATCATAACCCACTTTCATAGGATTATCAAGTTTTTAAAAGGACGCCTCATGATCATTAGCATCCAAGCCGTATTCTTCTGTCTCCTCCACCACGTCATCCCCCTCGCCAACCGCTTTTACATCGTTGTTGCCGTCCTCAAACTTTACCAATAGTGCTTTCGCCTCTTCCACGCGATCGGAAGGCACCTGCAATTCTATACCGCCCAAGGCTTGGCTAATGCTCAAACGCGCAAAGAGTCCACCCATATATTCATTGCGCACAAAAACGGGGATACCGTAGCCTTCCAACATGGATTTCAAAAACACGGCGGGGCCGGGCGCCCAAAAGCGGGCGATAGTCTCCCAATGATACGGTGAATCACTCAAAACAATCCCTTTCTTGATGGACGCCTAGCGACAGATAGCAGTACTGTAACGAGCGCTTTCCAAGAAAAACGCCCGCAATTCAAATAAGCTTTTATTTTACACCAAAGGCACGGACATCGTGTTAGTGATAACTCCTTTTTCACAAAAGAATTACCGGTTCGGGAAAAGACGCCCCAACGCGGAATGTACTGTACCGCCAACGATCTGTTAAAATATAATGGTGTGTACATGTGAAACCGCAATTGCTCCCCTCAAAGGAGTAAACACAAACAAATCAAATAAAATAATAAATAGGCAGGATACGAATACATTTGCTGAATTCATTGACCATAGACCAAAGTGTCAAGGATTTATCTCTGGAGCAACTGGAGACCCTGGCGGCAGAACTGCGCAGCCGGATCATCTCCACCGTAAACCGCAACGGCGGCCACTTATCGTCGCCCCTCGGCGTTGTCGAACTGACCCTTGCACTTCATTATGTATATAATTTCCCCACCGACAAATTAATTTGGGATGTTGGGCATCAGTGTTACGCCCATAAACTGCTGACGGGACGGGCGCAATCCTTCGATAGCCTCCGCAAACGCGGCGGGATCAGCGGCTACCCCAAACGGAGTGAAAGCGCTTATGACAGCTTCGGTACCGGACACAGCTCCACCTCTATATCCGCTGCGGTGGGTATGGCGATGGCACGGGACCGGCAAGGACTGGATCATGAGGTCATCGCAGTCATAGGCGACGGCGCGTTAACGGGCGGCATGGCATTTGAGGCGATGAACCACGCGGGCCATTTGGATGCACGTATGGTGGTCATCCTCAACGACAACGAAATGTCCATCTCCCGCAATGTGGGCGGCCTCGCCCATTATTTCAATCGCCTCATCACCACCACGCCCTACAAACGGGTAAAACAGGATGTGGGCTCTTTTGTCAAAGCCTTAATCCCCGACAGCATGACGCGAACCATCCAAGATATTGAAAAAAGCGTCAAAGGCTTCATCAGCAAAGGCGGTCTCTTCCAAGAGTTCGGCTTCAATTACATTGGGCCTGTAGACGGTCATGATCTCGCGCTGCTCATCGAACTCTTGTCTAAAATCAAAGAGATGGACGGCCCTATTTTCCTGCACTGTATTACAGAAAAAGGCAAAGGTTTAAAAGAGGCGGAAGAAGATCCGCAAAGTTATCACGGTGTCAGCCCCATGACCCTGAACACGGACAGGGGAGAAGGCGAAGCGATTCCTGCGCGCTGTCCCACACAGCAACACAAATCCGGTGATATAAGCTTTACCGACGCCTTCGCCCAAACCTTGATCGAACTAGCAGAAAAAGATGAGCGTATCGTCGGCATTACCGCGGCCATGCCCACAGGAACGGGCTTAGCGAAATTTGAACGTGCCTTCCCCGACCGCTTTTTCGATGTAGGCATTTGCGAACAACACGCCGTCACCTTTGCCGCCGGCTTGGCGGCAGAAGGCATGCGCCCCGTCACCGCCCTCTACTCTACCTTTTTACAGCGAGGCTATGACCAGCTCATCCATGATGTATGTCTGCAGTCGCTGCCTGTGGTATTTGCTATTGATCGCGCCGGATTGGTGGGCGAAGACAGCCCTACCCAAAACGGTATCTTTGACCTGTCCTATCTGCGCGCTGTTCCACACCTGCGCATACTCGCGCCGCGGGACGCTGAAGATCTTACCCTTATGCTTACGTGGGCGCTAACCCTGAATGAACCCGTCGCCATACGCTACGCACGAAGCAGTGCGCCCCTCATTGGCGATGCAAACCGCCGTGACGTGCGCAAAGCAGAACACCTGCGCCCCGGCGAAGATCTCTGTTTCCTGACCGTAGGCCCCTGTGCCGCAGCGGCCCTGGAAGCGGCAACCATCCTTGAGGCAGAAGGCATCGCAGCCGCCGTCATTGATGCACGTTCAATAAAGCCCCTTGACAGCGATCTTTTGGAACGCCTGAAAGATCGGCTCATCATCACCGTTGAAGAAAATACGCTCTGCGGCGGCTTTGGCGCTGCGGTCTTGGAACATTACGAAGAACGGGGCGAACTCCACCAGGTTCAAATACACCGTGTCGGTTTAAAAGATGTCTTCGGCGAACAGGCCACGCGCAGCGAACAATTAAACATGTACGCCTTGGATGCGCAAGGATTGGCTGAAACGGCGCGGTGCACGCTGCAGCGGCAAACCCCCATTTCTTTTGCACACTGAGAATTTATGATGACCGAATCAATCACCATTATCGTGAATGGCGAGAGCAAGACTCTCGCGCCGGAAACAACTTTGAGCATGTTGTTGGATGACTTGGGCATTGACCAACAGACCACCGTCGCTCTCAGAAATGAGGAGATTGTGGAACGGGCCGCCTTTGCACAAACCAAACTTGAACAGGGCGACACTCTCGAATTGGTCGCTTTTGTACGGGGAGGCTGAGACATGGATCTTTCATCGCGAATCGCAGTGCTCGATACTGTAGATTTATATGTGGTCATTACAGAATCTCTCGGCGCAGGGCGCACTTCCCTCGAAATCTTGGACGCCTGTCTCGCTGCGGGCGTGCGCATGGTACAGTTGCGCGAAAAAGATAAGGATGACCGCGATGTATACGCCTTGGGGAAGGCGTGGCGTGAAGCCACCCGCAAAGCGGGAGCCTTATTCCTCGTTGATGATCGCTTGGATATCGCCTTGGCTGTTGACGCCGACGGCGTTCATCTTGGACTGTCCGACCTGCCCATAACTGCAGCGCGCCGACTCGCTCCACACATGATCCTGGGCGCATCCAGCCATAACTTAGATGAGGCGCTGAGCGCACAACAAGAAGGCGCCTCTTACGTCAACATCGGCCCCATCTTCCCTACCCAAACCAAAATTGTCGCTACCGGCGCCATTGGTCCCGAAGCCATCGCCCATATCCGCCCCCATCTCCACGTCCCCTATACCTGCATGGGCGGTATCAAAGAGAATAATGTGGACTTGGTTCTTGACGCCGGCGCTCAAATCGTGGCAGTTGTCACTGCCGTTATTGCAGCTCCCAACATCGGTCGCGCTGCAACGGCGCTGCGTAATCGCATTCAAGAAAACAGACGCCTATCTTAGTCTCAAGCTCCAAGGGTTTTCCGTGGGATAAACGGGCGCCTAGAGGGGTGAATTAAGCCGGTTACATCAAGAACGAGATGCCATAAAAGGGGAATTATACCCAACAGAAATCGTGGCTAATAATGCATAATGGTGGTGGAGTTTCAGGTTAGGCACAAGCCCGCCACTGCTCCCCGCCGCCTGAATCCTTATAATATCTCGACAGTAATATGGTCGTTCGTATAGATACAAATATTGGCCGTAATTTTTAGAGATGCCTCCACGATTTCGGAAGCGCCCATATCTGTATGGGCAAGCAATGCGCGAGCCGATGCCAAGGCATAAGGACCGCCGGAACCAATGGCAAGAATACCATCCTCGGGCTCGATGATCTCGCCGCTGCCCGAAATGAGCAAGGACATTTCATGGTTACTCACCGCCAAGAGGGCATTCAATTGGCGCAGATATTTATCGGTTCGCCACTCTTTGCCCAGTTCCACGGCGGAACGCTGCAGGTTCTTATTGAATTCTTTGAGTTTCCCTTCGAAGCGTTCAAAGAGCGTAAAGGCGTCGGCAACGGCTCCGGCGAATCCCGCCAAAACCTCGCCATCTGCAAGACGACGTACCTTCACTGCATTGGATTTCATGACCGTATCCCCCACCGTCACTTGTCCGTCGCCGCCCATGGCAACGACACCGTTTTTCCTGACACATAAGACTGTTGTAGCATGAAAACTTGCGCTCATCTATAGATCTCCACTGCAGTCCGCTGCAGCATCTTTGTTATGGTTGAAGACTCAGTATACCCCAGGTCCTATAAGCGGATAAAAAAATATACGATGCTTTTCCAAATGACAAAGGAGGCGCCGCGCCATGTTTTTTTATATGCTACAAATCTTTTCTACCGACGCCCCATGAAAAGACTTTTTTTTCTTGTTGTGAATGGTGTATTGTATAAACGAGGGTCGGTGTGCAGGAAGCCTGTCACAGCAACCACTTTATTCAAAAACATGTTTCATTCTGAAAGGAACCCCAACAATGACAAAATATTTCGAAACGAAATTGACGCGTCGTGAGAGTCTCGCTGCGATGGGCGCCATGGCATTGGCAGCCACCTTTGCCGGAGCAACCGATACGGCGGCCAAAGACAGCTTCAAAGGCATTGCCCTCCAGCTCTACACCTTGCGTGAGCCCGCCAAGAAAGACCTCGCCGGCACCTTGAAAAAAGTTAAAGAAATGGGCTGGGAATATGTTCAGTGGAGCGGCATGCCCGACTTGAGCGCACAAGAAATACGGAATGCCTTGGATGAAGCTGGGCTGACCGCTGTTTCCGCACATATAGGCATCGAAGGTTTTGAACAGAATTTCGACGAGCAGGTAGCCTTCTGGTAGACAGTAGGCAACGCCGTTGTATCGCCCGGCGGCATGATGGGCGACTTCAAAGACACTTTGGAAGCGTGGAAAACCGGTGCAGCACGGCTGGACGCTGTAGGCGCAAAATTGCGGGAAGTGGGCATGCGTCTGTCCTACCATAACCATGATTGGGAATTTCAGACCTTCGAAGGCGACGACCGCGCCAAGCTGGAAATACTCATGGCGGAGACCACACCGGGCAATCTCTGTGCGGAACTCGATTTAGCATGGGTCAAAGCAGGCGGCTCCGATCCTGCCGAAATCATGTTGAAATTCAAAGACCGCTGTCCCATGATCCATGCCAAAGACTTGGTCGAAGGGAAAAGACTGTTGAACCGTCGCGTACAGTTCGTACCCCTCGGTCAAGGCATTCTCGATTGGGACGCCATCTTTAAGGCGGGGCGTGAAGCCGGTGTCGAATGGTATATTTATGAACAGGACAACGCCACCAAAGATATTTTTGAGTGCGCCCAAGAAAGCCTCGACTTCTTGAAGAAGAGCCTGTCCGTATAAGCAATAACGAGCAGCATATTCCGGACTGATCGGCAAGATAGACAACCGATCAGTCCGGCTTTTTTATTACCACGAATATTGGGGGATCTTTAACAAGGCACCGCCCTGGAGCGCGCTTTGATGCGCAACCACGCCGGATACGGTCGTATTTAATGCAGTAATGATGTCGACCAGGGGCAAGCGCTCTTCGAGTATGGCATTCACGAATTCATCGCCTAAATACCCATGAGATCCGCCATGACCCCCCGCTTTGACCGTGGGCGGCAGGGGCGGCTTGTTCAACTCAATACCGGAAATGTCTTCGATTCCCTCATACTGAACACCGGTCACGCTGCCCTTGGTACCGCGGACACGTCCCATCTCGCCTTGGTATCCCGGCGTCTCCCAACTGACCGCCATGCGCGCCATCCCGCCTTCGCTCGTTCTGAATAAAGCAATCTCAGTGGAAAAGGGATTTTGGTATCGATTATTGTTCGGCTGGAAATCAGGCATCTCAGAGGGGTACGCCATACACGAAACTTCGGTGAAGCTGCCGCCGGTCACGCACGTGTAGTAGCCATTGGAATGGGTGGGATACCATTGGGGCGGCAGACCAATGCGCCAGCCGCGGAATGAATCAATGGGCGTATCCATATAATGGAAATATTCCCCTTCCGTATAGACCATGGGACCCAACTTCCCCGCCTTATACAATTCACGCATGGCATAGGCTTCGTCGTGATAGGCGGAGGTCTCAAACATCATATAGGTCAAGCCCGTTTCTTTTACCGTTTCCAAAAGCTGATCCGCTTCTTCCAACGAACCAAACACGGCAGGAACGGCACACGCCACATGCTTGCCGTGGCGCAGGGTGTCGATGCAGTGCCACGCATGAGACGGCGCGTCCGTGGCAATAAACACGGCCTCGATGGTGTCATCCTTTAACATTTCTTCCAAAGAGGGATAGGTCTTTTCGCAACGGCAGGCTTTTGCCAGTGCAGCGCAGCGGTCGGGCAGCAAATCGCTCACAGCGACGATCTCCACATTGGGATGATCCTGTAAATAGAAGGCAGCGCCGAAACGACAAACGCCATAGCCGACAATACCCATACGAATTTTACGATCCGATTTCGGCGTCCATACTGCTCCCTCTTGGAGGGTACTTTCCGTCTTTTCAAATCCGGAAATCTCAGGATTTTGACCATGCCCTTTGACATGGAGCCCTACAGTCCCTGCCGCTGCTACAGACGCCCACAAAAAAGAGCGCCGAGAAAATCCATTTCCTTTATCCGAAATAGTCATTGATAGAGTCCTTTCTCGTTTCCATTCTATTTATAAATTTCGGTCAACGTGATATCTCCGACACGATTGAACAACAACCATGAAAGTCCGTTATTGCAGCCCCTTTCTGACAAGCACAGGCAATCCTCGCGAAGCCGGGAACAGGCTGTTTTTCAGACTTCATTATATAACAGCACCCGGACCACGCACTACGAGGCTTAGGGGATGCCGGTCTCATCCAGCAAGTCAAGAATGGCCCGTGCTTCTTCAGCGATTTGGTCGGCAAGATTACGCATTTCATGGAAGTCTTTGGGCTTACTGATTTCCCGCAACTCCTGGGCGAGCTTGATACGCGCGCCCTTCGTGGTCATGCCGTCATGATGCAACATGCTTTTGATGCGGCGGACAATTTTGATGTCATGCTCCGTATAGGCGCGATTGCCTGAAGGCAGCCGCCTCGGATTCAACTGCGGAAAGCGGTCTTCCCATTGGCGGAGTGTGTGAACTTTCACATGGGTCAATTCACTCACTTCAGAAATGGAGAGAAGTTTGTTCGTTTTTTCACCCGCAACCATAGTGCTGCGATCATCCTAACGCAAACATGTTCTTGACAAAATCGATGTTCTTCTGAAAACTCCCGTCGCGGTCGTTTTGACGAATAGCCGTCTCCAATACGACCCAACCTTCGTATCGGATATCTTTCATCGCCTTTTCAACAGCGTCCATGTCGACCCTGCCTTCTCCCAAGAAACTGCCGCCATCCTTAAAATGGATCTGACAGATACGTTCATCGAGCCTGCGTATTTCTTCGGCAATGTCATAGCCGCCGCTCGTGGAATTGCCCACATCATAATAGACCTGTACCGCATCGCTTTGTACTTTTTCGAGGATGCTCAGGTTTTGTGTCGCCGACAAGGTATTTTCTAATCCGAGAATCACGCCCGCATCAGCTGCCAACTTGGCGGCCACTTTTAACCGTTCAACAACCACTTCCACCTCATCCTCTTTCAGATTACCGCTGCCGCCTAAGAGGCTTTTGCGCTGCAACAGATCGCCTTTGCCGAAGAAAGCAACCAAGATGACTTTTGAGCCCAGCTCTTTAGCCCCGCCAATGGTCTGCTCCAGCCATGCAGGCCCCCGTTCATCGCTTGCCAAGGGATATTCATTCATTAATCCCAATGCAATAGAAGGAACCGTCGTCCCTGTTTCTGCCATGGCGTCTTTATAGGCGGCCTGAAACGCGGGATCGGCAATCTTCAACACTTCCCCCGCCTCGTCGGTAGAGGATATTTCCAATCCATCCATACCCAATGCCTTAGCCACTGCCAAGCCTTCCGGCTTGCAGGTCTCCTGAAAAGACCAGTCGCAAGCGCCGATTTTAATATCCAAGCCTGCTTCTGCACGGAGCTGAGACGCCCACAAAAGACCGGCAGCTCCAAAAGCGCCCGCTTTCATAAATTCACGTCGTGTACTTGTCATTGAACGAATCCTCCTTGATAACGATGATTGTTTCTATATACTTTTGATTTAAACACAAGTGCGCCTGCCATATCCATCACGGGCCTGACATCAGCCGCGGACGAGGGCTTCCAAATGTCCGTCGGCGGGAAGATCCAACTTCGGATCCAGCTGCTCTGTTGAAGCGGCCATCTGCTCCCACGTCACTTCTTCGCCCGTATACGCCGCCATTCGGCCGAGGATGGCGGTCATCGTGCTGTGCGCAGATTCTTCCGTATTATCAATGGGCGTGCTGTTGCGGATACTGTCGCAGAATTTGATGATATTCGTCACGGCACCGGATTCATAAATGGTATTGGTCTTTTCGCCTTCCCAGGATTTATTTTTGCCGCGCAGAACGACATCGCCGCCGTAATGAGAATCGACGGTACCTTCCGAGCCGTAAAGACGCATACATAAATCGCCGTAGCCATAGGTAAATTGTCCCGAACTAAAGTCTACCAACACCTCATCGGCATAGGTGTAGGTGACGATGAAATGATCCCAACAATCCCCGATATCGATGCGCGCCTTGCGCCCGCCCACACCACGTGCCTTCAGCGGATGCCCCTGCAGATACCAGTTGGCCACGTCTATGACGTGGATATTCTGCTCCACAATAATATCGCCGGACAGCGCTATATCGAAAGACCAGTTGCGCAGGCGGGCGGTTTCATTGCGAGCGGGGGTTTTCTGGTGGAGCCGTTCGCAATAATAATAGAATTGACCGGATACAGGCTTTCCGATAAAACCCTCATGGATACGCTCAGCGGCGCCGATGAAAGAATCGTTTGCACGGGTCTGGAAATCAACCCAGGCCGAGAGTTTACTCTTGTTGCGTTGTGCCGCATCCACAATCGCCTGACAGCCCGGCACATCGACCGCAATGGGTTTCGCCAAATACAAATGTTTGCCGGCGTCCAAGGCCGCCACCGATTGGTCCGGATGAAAATAGGGCGGACTTTCCACGGCCACGGCATCCAGCGATCCCGCCACCAAAGCCTCGTAGCCGTCTAATTGGCTATGACAGCGCCCCTCATCAAGACTAAAGATTTGTTGTGCCTCATCGCAGCGATCTTTAAAATAATCATGGACAGCGACGACTTTCGCATTGCCGTGTTTCTCGAAGAGGCGTCCAATCCAATTGCCCCGCCCGCCGCAGCCAACAATGCCCAATTCAATCTTACTATTGGCATCAAATCCAAAGACTGCTCGGGACGGCAATATGGAAAGACCGGCAGCGGTCAATGCCGCCGTCTTCAAAAAGCTTCGACGCTCACAGCTACTCTTAGAATTTTGTTCCATTTCAACATACTCCTTATGAGACAGATCCATACTTGCGGGACGATAGCCATACAACCAACAACAACTCTATTAAAGACTAATTCCTTTTATCCATGCAAATTAAATGCAACATGAGTCAGCGGCGATGCAACGCCATAGGGCGGACAAGGCGACGTAGAACACACTCCCGTCTCTGAAATCAATCCCTTTCTCATAAATTCGCAGGGGCTACGGTCACTTCGCGCAAGGCTTTAATGCGTACCGGGCCCAACAAGCCCGAAAGCGGCAAAGGCTCAAATCCGGTCAATACCGCTGTGGCGTGCTCCGAAGAAACAGCAGTTTCACCAAAGATCGGGCGCAAGGCTTCGGGCACATCCGGGAAAGTCTCCATTCCCGCCACGCGATTGATCAGCGTATTGGTCACCTCAAGATGGAGCGTGTTTTCTCCCGACCCGATAATTCCCTCCAATTCAAATTCCTGTCCATTCATCCAGTGCACACCCACGGGGCGGCCGTTCATCGAGAGAACGGCTATATTCCCCACCGCGCCCGCAGACAACCTTAACCGTATATCAGGCGCGCTGTAACATTCGGGAAGTTCGAAATTAATAGAATAATGTGCCGTTCCGCTGAAATGACGTAAGTCAGATTCTTTTGTCCAAGACCGCAGCACCGACCAGTGCCGCTCTGTGAGAAAAGTTTCCGTGCTCGGAAACTTAAGGGTCCACGTGCCGCTGATCTCGAAGTCTGCAGGCAATCCCTCAACCTGAGACGTACCCTTAACGACGGCGCTGCCATCATGAAAGTGGTAGTGATGAATACCGTTATGGTCGGCAAGCGCCGTGAAGCCTTGCACACCGGCATCAAGAATCTCGGCAAAGTCGCTCCTTAGCACATGGGGATTTTTCGCAGCGCCATCATTAGAATGTTCAAATACAATCAGAGCGGACTCGAAAGGCGCTAATGAAAGCGGCAGTTCTGTATAGCTTCCCTCCCGCCTATAGGCAGCAAGGGCATGACCCGTTCCTGTGTGGGGATCCCACCGAAATGGACATCCCTGCGCCTGACGGAAGCCCAAGGGTGCAATGCTCGGTGTATATTGCAGATTGGTTACGAAATAAATATCCCTGTCCGCAGAACGACGATGGACAAAGGCAAGTCCTTCCTTGTTTCCCCGACCGGCTGGAGTTCGTTCACTTTCCAAATCCGGTACGGTGATTTCACGCAACGTCTTCAAAAATGGGTCAAAGGGAGCCAAATGCCAATCCAAAGGATCTTGTCGATCCAGCACTTGACGGAGACAAAAACTTCTGCCTTTGCCGCAGTGCTTTTCTCCGGCCTGCTTCGCCCCCGCAGGCATAGTGAAGAGTTCTGCACTCAATTGGCGCACTTCTTCATCCCGCGCAGCATATTCGTGGAATCCCGTAGAGAATTCCGGAACTCGTTCCAGTGCGACAACCGTTCCGCCCCCAACTATATAGGTTTTAAGTTGCAGCATGCTTTCAACGGGTAGAGATTCAATAGCGGGCAGAATCAACAACTCGTATTCCATCTCCCCTAAACGGAGCTTACCGTCATCTAAATCCGCGCGCTGCAACACCTCGTCATTGACCAAATCGAAGGCATAGCCATTAACAGAGAGCAGATGCCCCAACTCACCGAAATCAAATTCACGGGTCCATTTACGCGCGTTTAACACGCTCTTTGTCCATTGATTCGCCAAAGGTGAATAGACCGCAATATCCACGACAGGCTGACCATAACGCAGTGCGGCACAGCAGCGGGCGGTGTAAGAGGACAAGTAATGATAATGACGCCACCAAATATTTTCGGGGCTGATGCGGATCGCCGAAAAGAACCCCCGTGTCGGAACGATATGGCGTTCCGGTGATGCAATAAAGCCGTGGTTATAAATCTTGTTCGCGCCGGCACAGAGAAATCCGTCCGTTGCAATTTTAAGTTCTTCCAAAGTCGCACGGTAAGGCTGCCAATGCAGATAGGTAAATGCCTCAGCACTCACAATATTTCGACCATATAGATGCGCCCCCGATGTCACGTAGGCACGAGGACCGATGCGGGGATCATACCAAGGTACAGCGTCCTTTTCTCCCGGCGTAATTTCCATTTCGGGTATATATGCTTTACCGGCACCCTCAATCGTGTCGGTGACAAAGCCATAGGGCTGAATGCGCCCGCCTACGCCATGGCGCGAACACCAATCCAAAAATACGCCGAAGAAAGCATCCAACCCTCGTTTGTGCAAAAAAGCGTTGACATCGTATCGAATTTTGGAGGATAAATCATCTACCTCCCACCACAGCGCAGGCAGCCAAAGAGTAAGTGCATATCCCATTTCTTTTTCGAAACGATCCAAAAAGTCGGCACTCCAATACAGACCGTTGCGGTAAATAGGCACCTCGAAACTATCACCGAAAAAGGATTCTACGGTGGTACCCATATAATCGCCGAGAGCGGCACTGTACTGAGCACCCAGTCTTTCGCAATAGCGCTCCATCGCTTCCCGGTTCAGATGATTCACCGCCAGGCTGTTGTCTCGGCGGCTCAGCCAAAAGGCCATAATACGCCACTTCCCCTCAGGCACCTGCCATTGCAGCAAGCCCTCTTTCACGAAAGGTGACAAGAGCGTCAAGCTGTCGGCCGCCAACTTGCCTTCCGATATGCGGGCAGCCACAACCTCACACAACTGATCTTCATCATCAATAAAGGCCATGGAGCGTTCCATGTCGGCGGGATTCATAAAAGCTTCTTTGGGCAAAGTCTCATCAACATAGTGAGGCCCTTCCACATCCAAAAAACTGGCAAGCATCACCTGACTCTGATCTTCTTTCGGAACCCAATCACCGCCCCAAATCCAGCCGGGCCCGCCAAAATTGATTGAAAATGATAGATCCCGTTTCGCTGCCTCCGCAACGGCAAAACGGAGGAGCTCAAAATATTCCGGCGACAGATAGGCATGATTTCCCCGTGTATACACAGGATCCATGGTGATTTGTTCCACGCCGCCTATGCCCTGTTCACGCATTTGATCCAACTGCCACCTTATATCTTCTTTGCGCAAGGCATTCCCCATCCACCACCATCGTGTATGAGGTCTGCTGTCGCTGGACATTTCACTAAAACGATCAAAAAGATCGTCCGCACCCCAGACCACAGGACATACGCCACCGCCCATCACCGCCACCAAAAACAACAGCGCCGCCGCGCCTTGTACTAACGCAGGCTTCATAGAAAGATCCTCGCCTTTGATTGAGCCACAGATTAAGAAGTGTTCAAAATACCGGTAACGACCATTCCAAAATCTTAACATAATTAAATACAAAGGCACGCAGGGGCGCGCAGATTCCCCGGTATGGAGAGATGCGGATGCGAAAGCAGCGGTATCCGACCCGGAGGATAGGGGGCTTCAGCATGGCTCATCAAATGGCTCAAATCTCTGCTCATTAGATTGCTCATCAACTACCGGCTTTCGGGGTCATTTTGAGTCATATATTGGCACTATAAGCAGTTTGGATGCGGATGCGCATGCGGGGGGCGATATACAGAAAAACCCCTGTAAACAGGGGCTTTCCGATGAAAAAAAATGGAGCCGGCGAAGGGAATCGAACCCCCGACCTGCTGATTACAAGTCAGCTGCTCTACCATCTGAGCTACACCGGCGCATAAAAAGACAACTATTTAAACTGCTTCGAGCAATTTTTAAGAATTATAATGTACTGACCACTTGAAATCCAAATAAAAGCCGGAACCCGGGCGGCGCCGATTGCTGCCTCCGGTCTTTTTACAGAGAAGGGTCTTAGCTTACCGCACGGCTGACCTTCCCCTTGGGTTCAAATAATAAAATTTTTTTGACTACTTCTCTCTAAAAGGGTATTATTCTTATATGAAAGTTAATATAGACTCATTGATTCGATAGGAGCTTGAGAAGTCATGAAATATGCAAAGCTTTTACTTGTTTGTGTGGTCGTTCTCTTGTGGGTTCTTTCTTTCAGCACGACCGCCCACGCCGCCGGCGACGATCTATCGGCGGATAAAGATTTGGCGCAACAACAAGGACTCGGCAACAAAGAAATCGACCAAAGCAAACTGCCGGGAAAATTGCAATATGCCATTGTGATCGGTTCCGTTATTGCAGCAGTAGGTGTGATCAAGTTTGTGTAATTGTTTTTCCAGTCTCGAATGTCTTTCATGCAGTAAGGCAGTAGTGTTAATCGTAGATGAGAAAAACAAAACTGCATTAGTCCCCGTTACAGGGTAAGATAAGGACTTGTCGTGGCAGATCGAATATTGTGGTTGGATGAAGATTCTGTTACACAAGAATTAGCAGAAAAGTACTTAAAGGCAAGCTATTCCCTTCACTTTTTCTCCGACCTTAGTGACGCCCGCGACTATCTCTACTTACAGGACTGCCCCTTGGTGGTTTGCAGCTCCGGTATCCCCTGCAACGGTGAGACCTCACCCGTTCGTCGCATAGCCGAAGCGAGCCCGGAAAGCAGCATCTTGTATCTTTATACGGAGGCAGAAGAAAATACGGTGTTGGATGCCGTGCGCGACGGTGCCGACCACGTGCTCGTAAAACCGTTTACCCAAGATCAGCTCCAATTTATGATTCAAATACTCTTCGAATCCTATCACCGCAATCTAAAAGGACGCCGTGATGATTTGAAGTTTCAAGAAGAGGCGCAGAAGACTTCGGAAGAGTTAAAACGCGCCAACAAGAATCTGCGCGAAATTCGTACTTATTTAGATAATCTGCTGAACAGCTCCATGGACTCCATCTTAACGGTGAACCGTGATTTTTATATTACCTACGCCAACAAAGGGACCAGTCTCATGATGGGCTATAGCGCCGATGTTCTGATGGGTCTCCCTTTCGGCAGCTTTTTGCAGGGCGGCGAAAATGAATCCGAACAGCTGCGTCAGCAATTGGAAACAGCGCCAATTCAAAACTATAGCACGGAAATGCTCCATGAAGACGGGCATTTTATTCCGGTAATCATTTCTCTGTCCCGGGTATGCAAACCTTCGGGCGAGGTCGTGTCCATACTCGCCATTATCAAAGATATTACTGAGCAAAAAGAATTGGAGAATGCCCTCAAAGAAAAAAGCATTACCGATGATTTGACGGGCTTATTCAATCAGCGTTATTTTTACGAACAGCTCTTATCGGAAATGGAACGGTCTAAACGTCAAAACCATCCGCTGTCACTCCTATTATTTGATGTAGACCATTTTAAACAATATAATGACACCTATGGTCATCTTGAAGGCAATGCCGTCTTAAAATCTATTGGGGATATGGTACGCGAGTCCACCCGTAGTTATGTGGACATTGGCTGTCGATACGGCGGCGATGAGTTCACCATTATTCTTCCTGAAACGGGCATGCACCATGCCTTCAATATTGCGGAACGTTTGCGCAACTCCTTCGCAACACGAAAATTCGACCATTGCACCTTGAGCATCGGATTAATTACCTATGATTCGGACTTCACCGCGGAGACCTTCATACGTTATGCCGATGAAATGATGTATTTGGCGAAACGTTCCGGCGGCAACCAAATCTGCGCGTTCACAGAAGAACGTAAAGCAGAACAGCAGGAAGGCTGAGTTTACAAACAAATCTGGAACCGAAACTAACTTCATATGAGGAGGACAACGGTTGAAATTTGGTATTTGCAATGAAATATTTAAAGAGTGGAACGACATTGAACGGACCATTAACTTTGTTAAAGAAGCGGGCTATGACGGACTCGAGATCGCTCCCTTTACCTTGGCGCAATATGTCTACGACATTCCCGCATCTACGCGATCTGCTATTGTTCGCCATGCTCAACAGGCTGATCTCGATATCTTAGGGATTCACTGGGTCTTTGTGGGACCCGAGGGCGTACATCTCACCCACCCCGACGCTGAGATCCGAAAATTTACCACGGACTATCTCATTGACTTGGTACGCTTTTGCGGCGATATAGGCGGCAAAGTGTTAATATTCGGCTCGCCCCGTCAACGCAACGTAGGAAGGGATGTCACCTATAACCAGGCCATGGATTATGCGCGGGAAGTCTTTGAAGCGGCACTGCCCAGCTGCGAAGAGCATGACGTGACCATTTGCATGGAACAGCTCACCCACTGGGAAACGAATTTCTGCTACACCCCGGAACAGACTGTCGAACTGATTGATGCCATTCATCATCCTAATTTCCAGCTCTTGCTGGACACAAAGGCAATGTCATTCCTCGAAGACGATCGTGCAACAGTCATTAAAAAGTTTGGCAAGTATTTGCGGCATTACCATGCCAACGATACCAATTTCCATGGACCCGGCTGGGGCGATGTAGACTTTGCGCCCATCTTCGAGGCACTGCGTGCCATCAATTATGACCATTACGTATCGGTAGAGGTTTTCCGATTTGAAGCGGGACCGGAAAGCATTGCCCAACGCAGTTTGGCGTATATGAAACGTTTTGTCCCCACGGCCTGAACCCGGGATACAACAAAGCCCTTAACTTAACCCTGCCGCCCCCAACAAAGGACAAGAAAAAAACGTGCTGGTTTCCTGCACCATCTTGAGCCTTGTTCGCGGCGAATGCAGATTTCTTTCAACACAGCACAACCAGAGGAGTTCAGCATGAACGACAAATTGATCATTGGCATGCCTGCCGGTTCTCTCGCCGACCCTAAACGAGGCGGCAATTTAATTACGCTCTTCAAAGCAGCGGGCTTCCCTACGAAAGGCTATGAAACAGGCGGCCCCACCTCCTTCCCCTTGCACACCATGCTCTTTGGATGGGATGGACGGCCCCAAGAATTCGGCGCCCAGCTTGCCTTGCACGAAGTGGATGTCGCTATAAGCGGCGACGACTGGATCCGTGAACGGGTCCTTGAATACCGTTTTGAATATGGACAGGATATTGCGCTGAAAAAAGTCTTGTCCCTCAACCGAGGCAAGATACGCATCGTGATTGTGAAAACACCTTTAGAAGGGTACCCCTCCTTTGATGCGTGGTTGGACTCGCTTTTATCTACGCGCAAAATCATACGGGTCGTATCTGAAATGCCTTATATGGCAATTGACTGGTTCCGCAACAAGGCGCAATCAGCAGGCTATGAATCGCAGTGGGATACCTTCTCTGTTCAGAAATATAACACACCGCCTAAAATTGATAAGGGCTTGGTCGTTTATGAATCATGGGGCAAAACGGAAGCGAAAGTACTCCACGGCGGCGTGGATTTTGGCTTTGAAATTACACAGACGGGAAGCGCTATCCGCAATTATGGGCTCGAAATCGGCCCTGAAATCATGCGGTCGGAAACAGGTATTTGGACCAGTCCTGAACTAGCTGATAACCCGGTCAAAAAAGAACTGGCAAAAATGTTCCTGCTGAATATGTATGGCGCCGTCTTTGCGGAAAACAAGGTGCTGATCTTTTTTAATGTAAGAAAAGACGCTGTGAAACCAATCATTTCCTATCTGGAAAAGAATCTGTTGTTCGGCGACGAACCGACCATGACTGAAGGTTTAAATTTTACCGAATTCAGTATTCAAATGAGTACAGCACAGCATACCTTGCCTCTGGCACAAGTGCGTTATGACCTTGCCTGCCTCGGCGCCACCCATATTGAAACAGTGCCCCTCGATTCGAGTATCCCCGGATTGGACGTGATTGAACTTTGATCCGAATCCCCTAAGAAAGCAGAATCAAACTGAGGGCGATTTACACCATTCAATTGACATCTGCTAAGCCTGTGTTTTAGAGTATCCCTTATATGGCGAATACTCGGCAACTACCCGGGCTGCGATAAATTACCCCTCTGTTTCTTGACCGGGCTCAAGACTATGGCGCCGGGAGCAGGTCAGACCGGGTTGTATAAAAAAAATTAGGTGACAGGTTCTTTCAAACCCATCACCGCCTATGATCGCTTTGGGTCATGAGGAGATATAACCATGAGTTTACAACATGAATTGGAACAAATAGGCAAACAGGCGCGAAGAGCATCCGATATCTTGCGCTCCATGCCCCGCTCCGTTAAAGATGCGGCACTGTGCACCGTAGCGGAAATGCTGCGTGCATCGAAGAAACCCCTCAAAGAGAAAAACGCCTTGGATCTCGCTGCAGGCAAAGAAAAGGGGCTGTCCAACGCCATGCTGGACCGCTTAGAACTTAACGATGAACGTATTGATGCCATGGCGGAAGGATTGGAAGCCGTTGCAGCGCTGTCTGACCCCGTCGGTGATATTGTCAACCAATATGTGCATCCGAAAGGGCTGAGAATCGCACGGATACGGCAACCCTTGGGCGTGGTCGGTATCATCTATGAAAGCCGTCCCAATGTTACGGCTGAGGCGGCAGCGCTCTGTCTAAAATCAGGCAATGCCACCATCCTGCGCGGTGGTTCAGAATCCATTCATTCCAACGTCGCCATTGCAAACTATTTCCGAGAAGGCGCTGTGGCCGCGGGAATCCCCGAACATGCCGTACAGATATTGACGACCACCGACCGCGCCGCGGTGGGTGAAATGTTGAAACTCGATCAATACATTGATGTTATCGTGCCCCGTGGCGGTAAAAACTTGATTGCACGCATCTACGACGAATCACGCATTCCTGTGGTGGCGCATCTTGACGGGATCTGCCATACCTACATCCATGAGGATGCCAACCCCGACATGGCAAAATCCATTGTGCTCAATGCAAAGCTTCAGCGCGCCGGTGTGTGCAACGCTATGGAGACCCTCCTTTTTCATGAAGCTGCCGCTCCCCTGCTCCTGCCGGGCATAGCGAAAAGCCTCGAGGCGGGCGGCTGCGAACTGCGCGGCTGTCCCCGTACCCAACAACTGATCTCCTGTGCAGCGGCTACTGAAGAAGACTGGCACACGGAATACCTCGACAAAATTCTTTCCATCAAAATCGTTGGCAGCTTTGAAGAGGCTGTCGAACATATTAATGAATATGGCAGCCATCATTCAGATGCCATCGTAACGGAAAGTTATGCTTTGGCAGAACGCTTTTTGGAAGAAGTGGACAGTGCCACCGTTTATGTGAATGCCTCTACCCGCTTCACCGACGGATTTGAATTCGGATTGGGCGCAGAAATTGGTATTAGTACAAGCAAACTCCATTGCCGTGGTCCCATGGCCTTGGAAGGACTCACCTCGCTGAAATATGTTATTCGCGGTACGGGACAGATTCGTGAATAGCGCCCTGCGTATCGGCATCTTTGGCGGCACCTTTGATCCCATTCACCTCGGACATCTCGCAATTGCCCGCGCTGCTTTGAAGCAGGCACACTTGTCGAAAGTACTCTTTGTGATCGCCGCTGACCCGCCGCACAAGCCGGGTCAGACCATCACACCTGTTCATCTCCGTGTTGCCATGGTGAAAGCCGCCCTTCAAGGGGAAGCCGCCTTCGAACTCAGTGAGATTGAACTGGAGCGGCCGGGCCCCTCCTATACAGCTGTTACCCTTGCCCACATTCAACAAACCCTGCCCACGGCGCAGCTCTTTTTTATAATCGGCTATGATTCTGCGCTGGATTTCCCTAAATGGTATCGACCTGACGAAATCCTCCAACACGCAGATTTGTTGATTGCGCCGCGCCCGGAAAACAAAGAGCCCCTGCCCGCTCTGTTGGATGATCATCACCAATTACTGGATATGAAAGAGTGGTCCTTATCCTCTTCCCATATCCGTGATACCATTAGGGCAGGCAGCATGCCTGTGGACACGCTGCCCGATTCGGTGATAACCATTATCCGCAAAGAAGGGTTGTATTCGTCATGCCCGTAGTGAAATGTGTAGAATCAAAACAGTATCTTCAAGCGTTGCGCAACCGCCTTCCCGAAACACGAGTCAGTCATAGCGTGTTCACAGCAGAATACCTTTCTTCCTTTGCGCCTGCCCTCGGTTTGGACCATGATGAAGCGGTCACGGCGGGACTGCTCCATGATTATTGCCGAGACTTGGAGCCCGCGTCCTTCTTGGAAGAAGCACGGCAGCGGCGCCTGCCCTTAAGCGATATCCATCTCCAAGAGCCTGTCCTCTTACACGGTCCTCTCGCGGCGTCACGATGTCGTGAAGAGTTCGATATATCCGAAACGGTCTACGACGCTATCTATTGGCATACCACAGGCAAGCCCGGCTGGGGGCTGCTCGGACAAGCCCTGTATGTGGCGGATTTCGCAGAACCATCGCGCCGTTTTCCCGAAGCAGAGGAAGCACGTACTAAGCTCAGAAAAGAAGGCTTCGACAGCGCACTATTGTATGTGACGGAAGCAACGCTGCGTTTTACTGAAACGAAAGCCGTGGTTGACCCCAACACGCAAGCTTTTTTCATGTGGCTTCAAAAAACAAAGAACGCGCAAGAATGAACGATGATTTTCAGCCTATAGCCGCCTATTATGATTCGATTATGAGTCATGTAAACTATGCCAGATGGGGCATGATTACCGAAAAATTGGGCCGTATGTATCCCCAACCGCTGCGTCATTTGGATGCAGGATGCGGCACGGGAACACTGATGGAACAACTGATGAATCCAAACTGGCAGGCAGTAGGGATCGACCTGTCCCCCTCTATGCTTGCTGTCGCCCAACAACGCAAGCTTAAAGCTCTGGCTGTTGCCGACTTTTGCGCACTCCCCTTCAGCAACCAATTTCACCTGATCACCTGCCTTTTCGATTCCCTTAATTTTTTGTTGGAAAAAGAACAAGTTGTACAAGCCATGACCTCTTTTTATCATGCCTTGCAGCCGAACGGAATGCTCTACTTCGACATCGTGACACAACGCATGATTGTAAACCATTTCAACAATGAAACGTGGGAAAAAGAACACGCCTCTTTCCGCTCCTTTTGGCGCAGCACATATAAGCGGAACAAAAAACTATGTGAGACCCAAGTGCGTATCAATTCAGGAGCTGTCTCCACGACCAAGGAAAGAATTTACAGTGTTGATTTCCTTGTTGATGCGATCGAGCAATCGGGCCTTACCCCGCTCTTCGTCAAAGATGCGTACAATTGGGAAAAACCGGGACACAGGACAACACGTATCGATTTTGTCGCTTTAAAAAGCAAAGACCCCGCCGTCATCGAATCCTTTAAACAAGTGGAAACGCTTATTGGACCGCTGGGCTAAAAGACAGCGCCGGCAACAAAGGTTGTGAAGTTTGACTTTAGTCCAACACTCTTCTTATGATATGGGCGTTTGGGGAACGTAAAACAAAAGATATACCCGCATATCCTTTGTTTGAAACCGCCGGGGGCACGTGCTTTTATTAACACTAAACCGTTGAAACATTCCACAGGAAAGGACATTACTGTATCCATGACCAATAGACTTCCGAACACAGACATTGAAATCATCCAAGCCATTGAACGGGGACACATCAAACATGTGCTCTTTGACTTTGACGGTACCATCAGCCGCCTGCGCGAAGGCTGGCAGGAAATTATGGCGCCGGTCTGCGTGGAAATGATCTGCGGTAATACAACGCCCACTGAAGCGATCATCCGGGAAGTGGATGAAATGATCGACGAAACAACGGGCATCCAAACTATTTTTCAGATGCAGCGCCTCGAAGAAATGGTGCGTGCCCATGGGCTCGTACCTGAGACGGAGGTCCGCACGCCCGTCGAGTACAAAAAAGTGTACAACGATCGGCTCATGGAACCGGTTCGCGCCCGCATCGCCCAGCTTGAAAGTCAAGAAAAAAACGTGGAAGACTTTTTGATCTATGGCGCCAAAGAATTTCTGGATCTCATTGCCGCCAAAGGGGTTACCATGTACGTATTCAGCGGCACGGATCGCGACGATGTGCGCAATGAAGCCAAATGCCTTGGCGTTGATCACTATTTCGAAGAGATTTGGGGCGCGCTGCCGAGCGTTGAGGAATACTCCAAAGAAAAGATCATTAAAGAGATCATCGCAGAACATGATTTGCGCGGCCCGGAAGTGCTGGCTATCGGCGACGGACCTGTCGAATTGCGCAATGTCAAAGATGCAGGCGGTATTGCCCTGGGCATTTGCTCCGATGAGAAAAGCGGACGCGGATGGGACGAGTCTAAACGTCCCCGTTTGCTGCGCGCCGGCGCGGATATACTCGTTTCCGACTTTGGCGAAGCCATCGCCCTGATCGACTATCTTTTCCCCTGAGCCAAGTCCCTCCCCTCGCTTGAAACAAGGCTCAGCAAAGCACCAACATAAGGGAGCTACGCAAAGAGCGCAGCTCCTTAGCCGGGATGGTTTGGTGAGTACAAGATAGACTTGCGCCTCAAACAGAGCTGTCCCTCTTTTACCCACGCTCTGCCTCGTTCTTTGAGATGGGCTACCAGCTTTTCGCGCCACTGCACAAGGGTAGCGGCATGCTGTGCTTGTACAGCGAGATTGACACATTCGCCGGGGTCCTCAACTAGATCAAAGAGCATCTCGGACCCGTCAAAGGCGTTAAAAATATACTTGGTTTTGCCGTCAGTCATTCCGCTCCAATGATTTCTGTCGTCATAACAAAGGTCATGTTCCAGATCGATCGCATCGCGCCAACCCTCGGAATCGCCTGTCAGCAGGGGCAATACGCTCTTCCCGTCCATGTCTTCCGCACCGCCAAGACCTGCTGCATCTAAAAAGGTGGGCAATACATCGCGGAGTTCAACCACCTCGTCGCGTACTTGACCACGGGGGGCTTGCATCATCTTTTCCGGCCAGCGCATGAGGAAAGGCACCCGGGCGGAGCCTTCATAGGCGTAGGTTTTCCGCCAGTGATGATGATCGCCCAGCATGTCGCCGTGATCGGCTATATAGAGGATCAAGGTTTCTTCCAGTATATTTTTCTCTTCCAAGGCATTGAATATACGCCCAATTTGTTCATCAATAAAACTCACATTGCCGTAATAGCCGCAGCGCGAATGGCGTGTCGTTTCAGCGCCCATATCACCATGCCATATGCTGTCTTTCGGACCGTTTCGCTCCTCATAGTCTTGACACCAATCTCCAATGAACCGTTCGGGGATGGCGCGGTCTTGATACAAATTAAAGAAACGCTGCGGCGCGTCATACGGGCTGTGAGGCCGGGAAAAAGATACTTTCAGAAAAAAAGGCGGCTCCTGATCATAGCCCTTGAGATAATTAACCGCTACATCACCTGTCCAGCGGGTAGGATGCAATTCTTCCGGTAACACATACGCTTTTCCGCAATAGTCATTCCACCCGACACCGGTAGCGTCTGGATCAAGATTGGGCGCCATAGTTTCAAACCAAGCCCGATAATCACTTTTAAACTCAGGATCAACAACCCGTCCGGATTCATCCAAGATCATTTGGTGGTAACCGTGACCGTTGCGCTGCGGATGAAAATGGCACTTCCCAATCGCACAGCTTTGATAGCCGCCGTCACGCAGCATTTGCGGCTTTTCCTTGTCGTACTTTTCGGCTACCCGACCGAAACCGAGCATCCCGTTGCGCCACGGGCCCAAGCCTGTGAGCAAGGCGGCTCGGGCAGGCGTACAAGAGGGCACACAGCTATACGCGTGTTTGAAGCGTGCCCCTTCACGAGCGATACGGTCGAGATTAGGCGTAAGGATGGCATCATTGCCGTCAGCGCCCAAACAATCGCCTCGGTGCTGATCGCCCATGATCATCAGGATATTGGGCCGCTTCATCTCCCCTGCTCTTGCATTGAACTGGAGGGATGCGGCAGCTAGGGCACCGCCTGTTACGCCCAGCCATTGACGCCGTGTTATCGTGTTCTTCATAAAAGCTCTGCCTTTCATTTTGCTGCCTTATCGTTTAGCTTTTACTAAGGGCTGCAAGGAAGCCCAAAATTTATCCATATGCGCTTCCATTGCGCGGACCCGCTCTTTTTCCGACCCTGCAAGGTTATGTTGCTCTTCAGGATCGGCATTAAGATCAAAGAGCAGGGTCGGATGGGCTACGGGCTTACCGTAGATTTTTCCGTTGAAGGGACGCTTTAATTTCCATTGTCCCAAACGCAGGGCATGGTATTCTTCCAAAACGAAATAATGGAATTCTTCCTGGTCGCGGTCTTTTCCTTCCAAAAGGATGGGACCTATATTCTCACCATCTAAGGGCCGGTCATCGGGTACGGCCCCCCCAGCCAACGCGACAAAAGTCGGCAAGAAATCAAGGGTACTGGAAAAAGACCGTTCTACACGGCCTGCCTCGATGTGCCCACGCCAACGCATAATACAAGGGACACGAAATCCGCCTTCAAAAGCGGAGCCTTTCCCCTCACGAAGCGGAGCGGCACTCCCGCCTGCACTTTCTTGCGACAACCACGGGCCGTTGTCACTGGTAAATATGACCAATGTATTCTCGTCCAAGCCTCGATCCTGCAGCGCCTTCAATATTTCGCCTACGCTCCAATCGAGTTCTTCAATCACGTCCCCGTATAAGCCTCCCTTCGACTTGCCTACAAAGGATTCCGACCTATGGAGCGGCACGTGGGGCATGGAATGGGGAAGATAGACAAAAAAGGGCTCGTCCTGATGGTGGTCGATAAATTGGATCGCTTCTTCCGTATAGCGACGGGTTAGGGTGTCTTGTCGTGCAGGCTGTTCGACAATCTCTTCATTGCGCATAAGGGGCAGCGGCGGATCCCCGCGCTCTTCAACCGACATATCATTGCTGTAGGGCAATCCGAAATAATAATCAAAGCCGTGCCGGGTCGGCAAGTATTGAGGTAAATGACCAAGATGCCATTTCCCGATGCACGCCGTGGCATAGCCTTGCTTTTTAAGTAAGGAGGCAACGGTGATTTCCGTGGAATCCAAACCATCAGCGCTTTGCGGGAAGAAGACACGATTGATGCCTAAACGGATGGGATAACGTCCTGTAAGCAATCCCGCCCGGGCCGGCGAACAAATGGATGCACAAGAATAGAAATCCGTGAAGCGCAGCCCTTCTTCCGCCATACGGTCCAGGTTGGGCGTGGAAATTTGCGGCGCGCCGTAACAGCTCAGATCACCATAACCTAAGTCATCGGCAAAAACAAGCACAGTATTGGGAGGCCGTTCCGACGCTGCGCCCGCCCCTAGGCTCTTGCCCGACACCATAGCGCCCACAAGTCCCGCTCCCAAATATTGCAAGGCTTTCCTGCGATTTAGTGTATTCATAAGTGACTCCTTAAATTTATTTTAATTTAACGGAGCCAAAAAATACAAGAAAGCTTTCTTTCGCCCCTAGATCAAAACGAAATACAAGCTTTTCCTGAAAAAAAGCAGCCCAAGTCCCCTAGGGAACCGGGCTGCATGATAACAAGCTCTAGTGATTATCTGAAAGACAAGGATTATTTGGCTACTTCAACGGCGCGGGTTTCGCGAACAACAGTAACCCGAATCTGACCGGGATAGGTCATTTCAGTCTCTACTTTGCGCGCAAGATCACGGGACAATTGCGCTGCCTCAGCATCATTCACTTTATCGGGCTGCACTACGACACGTACTTCACGGCCCGCTTGAATGGCATAGGATTTCTCGACGCCGGGAAAACCGTTTACCAAGTCTTCCAATTGTTCCAAGCGCTTGATGTAATTCTGGAGCATCTCACTGCGGGCGCCCGGCCGTGCAGCGCTCATAGCATCGGCAGCTTGCACCAATACGGCGATGATGCTGTTCATCGGCATCTCACCGTGATGAGCGCCAATACCATTGGCGACATTCTCGTTCTCGCCATAGCGGCGGCTGATGTCATGACCCAATACGGCGTGAGAACCTTCAACTTCATGGGTGAGGGCTTTTCCAATATCATGGATCAGACCGGCACGCTTCGTTTCCTGAACATTAACGCCCAGTTCCGCAGCCATTACCCCTGCCAAATGGCAAACCTCCAGAGAGTGGCGCAACACATTTTGACCATAGGACGTACGGAAACTTAAGCGGCCCAGTAATTTCACCAACTCGGGATGAAGGCCGTGAACGTCGGCTTCCAGACACGCCTGCTCGCCGCGTTCTTTTATAGAAGCGGTCATTTCCTGTCCTACTTTTTCGACCATCTCCTCAATGCGCGCCGGATGAATACGACCATCTTCGATGAGACGCTCCAAGGTGATACGGGCTGTCTCTCGACGGATTGGATCAAAACCGGACAATACCACCGCTTCCGGCGTATCATCGATAATGACGTTAATACCCGTGGCGCTTTCCAAGGCACGAATATTTCGGCCTTCACGCCCGATAATACGCCCTTTCATTTCGTCATTGGGCAAGGGCACCACAGACACGGTACTTTCAACCACATGATCCGCCGCACAGCGCTGCAACGCCTCGCCAATAATCCAGCGTGCTTTCTTTTCGGAATTTTCGCGCAGCTCATCTTCAACACGCTTCAATTCCAACGCACAATCCCGCTTCACTTCGTTCTCGAGGCGCACATATAACTCACGGCGCGCAGCATCGGCAGTCATCCCGCCAATAGCTTCCAGCTTGGCAATTTGATCATGGATTACCGTATTTAAACGGTTACGTTCTTTTTCATTTTCCTGTTCCCGCGCCACTAATTGCCGTTCTTGCGTGTTCAGACCCGCAGCCGTTTTATCAAGGGTTTGTGCCCGTGAATCCAGACTTTGTTCTTTCGATGCAAGCCGTTTTTCAATGCTGGCAATTTCTTTGCGCAGTTCGCGTCCTTCCCCCTCCAGCTTTGCACGCAGATTGATTTCCAACTCTTTGAGTGCGGTTTTTCCTTCTTTAACGTGAGCGGCGGCGTCCCGTTCAGCATCCGAACGGAGTTGCGCAGCCTCGCGGCGGGCACTATTCAGATAGCCCCCGGCACGAATTCGATTGAATACAAAAGAAAAGAAAAACCCCAAAACTAGGCCAACTACGGCCGCAATTGCAAAAAACATATGGTGAACTCCCTACCCATTTAAGGGATTGTAAAAAAAATGTCTTAAATGACGGCAGGGAACTACGCGAAAAGACCCAGCAGACTATGATTCGCTGACACACCTCTCCTAGTTAGGCTTGTCAGGGTGATATTCTTAACATGTGGGGCTATCATATGGGAAACGCCGACATCCGGCGGCTCTATTTTATTGATAAAGAGCGACTTTGCCATTCATATATCCTGTCGTCACTACACTAATATTTATCCAAGCAGGCTATAGTATATCTGAATAAAGCTCACAATGTCAATATATTATTTCCCTTTTACAGCAATTATTCGAGAAAAATCAAGACTTATTTAACGGCTCCTTAGCTTCCTTTAAACGGCGCGCCCCTATGTATTTCAGTTAAAAAGACGAGAGACTTCGTTCAACTTTTCTTTTTATACACTGTCGATATCTCATGCAGCAAATTCAATTTATTCTATATTTGGTCAAATAATTTTTACAATAATGTATATAAAAATACGAATTAAATGATCATCAACTGCGATCGATACATTCTTTTAAAACTTCACTAAAATCTAAAATCAATCTCCTATTAAGAATAGACTAAACTAAATAAGGGTTGAGAATTGTGCCTCATGCATGAAATCTTTTCATGCTACGCTGCGGAACCCCGCTTCTTTATGGTTTATTAAAATTTGATCCTCAAAGAAGTCCTTTGTACAATATGCCAAGTTAAGCTATTTTGCACTTCCCCTAGTCTCCTCTAATACCAATCAAAAAATGACAGGTGACAAATGAAACGACTACGTATCGGTGTAATAGGTACCGGACACCTGGGTTACCACCACGCCCGTTTGTATAAGACAATCCCCAATCTTGAACTGGTCGGAATTGCTGATACCGGCGCTGCAGCGCGACAACGGGTGGCACAAGACTTTGCTGTGCCCGCCTATGCCGATTATGAGGAATTGCTGAACCAAGACTTGGACGCCGTATCGGTGGCAACCCCCACCCATACCCATAAAGACGTCGCTCTGGCAGCGATTTCTAAGGGCGTCCATGTATTGGTGGAAAAGCCCATTGCCTCCACGCCCGACGAGGCACGCGCCATGACCACTGCTGCTAAAGAGAAGCATGTAATCCTACAAGTGGGCCACGTCGAGCGTTTTAACGGCGCTGTACTCGCCCTTTTCAAGTCGGATATTAAACCCAGTTTTATCGAATGTCATCGGCTCAGCCCCTTTTCAGGGCGCAGCAGCGATGTGAGCGTCGTTCTCGACCTCATGATCCATGATTTGGATATTATTCTGCAATTGACTCAAAGTGAGCCCGTTCAGGTCGATGCCTCAGGCGTGCCTATTTTCTCAGAACAAGAAGATATTGCCAATGCGCGGCTTCGTTTTGCATCCGGCTGCGTTGCCAACCTGACGAGCAGCCGTGTATCCATGGAAGCCATGCGCAAGATCAGGATCTTCGATCCCAACGCGTACATCTCCACCGATTACAGTGCCCAACAAGTCTTGGTCTACCGTAAAAAACCCGGGCCTCTGCCCAAAGAAGGCAATTTCATGCAGCACATCAGCGTGACCCCCATACCTGTCCACAAGGAAGAGCCTTTACGCTTAGAGTTGACCGCCTTTATTGACGCGGTCCGATTCGACGCCGCGCCAAACGTATCCGGTGACGACGGATTGCATGCACTGGAACTTTCATGGCGTATTCTGGAGGCAATCCGAAACAGTCCATGAAACACATCTTTCTGATAGCGGGCGAACCCTCCGGTGATATGCACGGAGCCCATCTGATACGGGCACTCCGCGCTGCCGATCCCGAACTGCGTTGCTCAGGCCTGGGCGGCGTCCAAATGCAACAGGCTGGCATGGAACTGCATTATGACCTTGCAGCAGATCCTGTTATGGGCTTTGTGGAGGTATTACGCAAGGCATTGCCTCTGCGCCGCCTTTTCCTCGACACGCTGGAAAGGGTACGTCGTGAACGGCCCCGGTGTATTGTGCTTATAGATTATCCCGGCTTTAATTTGCGCTTTGCCAAAGCAGTCCATGCCCTGGGCATCCCCGTTATTTACTATATAGGGCCGCAAGTGTGGGCATGGAAACGTAAACGTTTGGATACCCTCGCACGTGTTGACAGCAGTATGCTTGTCATTTGCCCTTTTGAAGAAGACCTTTACCGCAATAAGGGCGTGGATTGTGTGTATGTTGGGCATCCCCTTTTGGATGAAATAGCGCGAACCGTCCATTCCGACACAAAAAATAATGGAGCGCCTATAATTGGGTTGTTGCCGGGAAGCCGCGCCCAAGAAATCCGGCGCATTGCTCCGGTCATGGCGCAAACAGGCATTTCATTACTCAAAAAATATCCCGAGCTGCAATTTGTTACCCCCTGTCTTGATGAAGCACGGGCGGCAGAACTTCGGCTGCTTATGGCCGGGCTGCCCGTCGAAATCGTGATCAAGGGCATGCACCAAGTACTCGCACAATCCCGGTGCTGCTTGGTCGCCTCCGGCACAGCCACACTGGAAACCGCCCTTTTTGGCGTACCCATGTGCATCGTCTATAAAGTCAATCCCCTGAGCTACTGGCTTGCACGTCTCTTTGTACGGGTTCCTTTTATTGGACTTGTCAATATCGTACTGGAACGGGAAGCAGTACCGGAACTGATTCAACATGAGGCGGTGCCGGAAAAGATTCTTCCGATCATGGAAGATTTGGTGGAAGACAGTGAAAAACGCCGCAGAATGGAAGAAGATTTGGAAGAAGTAAAACGACGTTTGCAGCCGCCGGGAGCATCTACGCGGGCAGCGGCTGAAATCCTTGCCTTGATCAATCGGAACTGACACCACCCGCTCGGTTTCACTGTATCCAAGACTTTTGATATACTTTCCCCTTATAAAAAGCACATCCTTGTTGGTCGCGCCAGAAACGTATAAAATAAACTGCGAACCCATTAACCTCCCCAAATAGCAAGAAAAGATTATGGCTAACGATACACTCTACATGACCCCTGACGGGCTTGAAAAAATGAAGGCTGAACTGGAAGCCTTATATGTACGCCGCAAGGCTGTAGTTCAGACAATTGAATACGCCCGCGGATTGGGCGATTTAAAAGAGAATGCCGAGTATCACGCAGCTAAAGAAGAACAAGCGCTGGTACATGCGAAAATCAATGACCTTGAATCCAAAATATCACGTGCCGCCATTATGGATTCTTTGGAGCGTGACACGAGTAAAGCCTTTTTAGGCGCTACCGTGCAAATTTTTAATATGACTACCCAAAGCGAAAGCACCTTGCACTTGGTCGACTCTGCAGAAGCCGATATTTTACAAGGGAAAATGTCTGTCCAATCTCCCGTGGGCAAGGCGTTATTAGGTAAATCGGTGGGCGATGAGGTTGTCATCCAGGTACCTGCGGGACAGATGATAATGAAACTAGTCGCCATCAGCTATGACTGATTGACAGCATTAAAAATAAGCGGCTCGGTGGAAGCGTTAAAGATCTGCGTAAAGAAATTGACCGCAGTTCTCCGGGGCTTAAACGACCACGGCTCCGCTCAACATTAATCTATCCTGTAAAGGTCTATTTGTTTTATCTTGCCCTGCCTTTATAGGACAATAATAAGACCTTGTTATAAACTATGGAAGACTAAAGATTTTTTGCGCGCTCAGCACAATATGATAAACTACAGCAACGTGTTGTGAAGGGAAACATTATGTCAAAAAAAATACTACTGACCCTAATGCTCTGTTTTGCCATGATCCTTGTGGCGGCTTGCCAGCCGGAACCGCCGCCGCCGCCACCCGAACCGGAGATTCCGCCGGAGCCTACGCCCGCAGAATATCACCAACAGCTGCGCAGCGTTATGGGCGATCTGCTTATGTCCGGAATAGCGGCGCCCCATGATTCCCTCATACCCGACATGATCACCCAATTACAGGGACGACGCACCCAGTTGCTCACCACCGACAACGGACGGGAAGCGCTGAATATGATCACCCGTGACGTTGACGCTGCATTGAAGGTTTCTCGTGACGAAGAACGGTGGCGTAAAATTGCCATCCTCTGCCGGATCTATATGGTATTCCAACCTGATAATAACCGCTATGAGAAGACCCGAGAATATGCAGAATTGATGCTTAAGCGGCCAATCTTGACGGTTACCGGCTTTATCGAACTCGATAATGATTTATATGTATTTATTGATCTCTTTGATCCCAATGACGGTGAAGTAACTGCCTATCGCGTGCGTGAAGGAGAAGAATTCCTTAATGTAATGCGCATTGTTAAGATTATAGGCAATCAACAAGCCATTGAAGTGGAATATCTGCCGCTGCACTATACATGGGAATGTGTTGGCCCCAAACTGCGCGATAAAGTAGGTCCGGATCGCAAAGTAGAACGATAAGTTCAATACCTATAAAATAGAAATCATGCCGCCCTCCATGGAAATGTCAACCCATGCGGGGCGGTTGTATCCATAAAAGCAGCGCTTATCCTGCGCAAACTCGGATAGGGTGTATCACTGAAAAAAGTCGGTATATATCCACAAGGCACGGATAAACCCATTACCGTGAAATCTGCAGTCCTATTGATGCTGCTCATTTCATTGGCATGTGTTGCAACCTATTACAACACCTTTCCCGGTGAATGGGTATGGGACGATGTGTCCTCCGTTCTCTTGCATCAGCACGTACGTGACACAAGCAAGCTGTTCCAATTGTTCCGTGAAGATCAACATGCTTTTGGACGGGGTGAAGGCAACTTCTACCGGCCCTTAGTCTCTGCTTCTTTCATGATCGATTATTGGCTCAGCAGCGGACCATCCCTTGAGGAAGTGGAAACACTCAAGGGACCGGAAGTGTCTACGACTATCTTCCATTTGACCAACCTATTGCTCCATTTGGCGGCTGCCCTGTTGTTCGCATTGCTTCTCTATAGACTTTCCGTCCCTGCCTTTGTATGCTTCGCAGCGCCCCTCATCTTTGTGGTTCATCCCCTGCACACGGAAGCGGTGGCGTATATTAGCGGCCGCGCGGACATGATGTCCGGAATTGGTATCCTCGCAGCACTTTATTTCTCCGTGCGCGCTACCCAGTCCTCTTCCCCCCTGCTCTCCATCATTGCCGGTGCAGCATGCTTTGTCTTCGGATTGCTCAGCAAAGAATCCTCACTCATTTATCCTTTTTTGCTGGTGATGCTGCTCCTTTTCTTGTGTACCAACCGACAAAGCGAAAAAACGCCTTGGTCGAAGATAACGGCTCCCATGGCGGCGGCCGGCGCCATCTTAGTCGTCTATCTCATCTTGCGTTCCACGGTACTCCGCTTTGTTGAATCCACAGGCACCCATGCCTCAAGCCTTACACAGCGTCTCTTCGAAGCTTTTCAATCCTTAGGACTCTACCTGAAACTGCTCTTCGT
>JAAYJI010000296.1 GCA_012523015.1 Candidatus Hydrogenedentota bacterium | reverse complement strand
TATAAATTTCGATGCCTACATAACCCTGCAACGCGGCGAGTTCACGCTGATCACAATGGTTGAAGTTTTCGCCCCAGTTGGGATGATTCATTATGGCGAAACCCTCGCCCGTATTGACACGATCGATCATGAATTGTCGATCAGCATCAAGAGGCAAAACCTCATCGGCATTGACATGAAGAATATGAGGGCCGAAGGCGGTAATTTCATATCCGGGGATCAAGGTCATACTACGGGCATTAACAGAAGCCGGATCCGTAACGAAATCGTGATCACTGATCATAAGACTGTCATAGCCCTCTTGCGCATAAAGATCCACAATTTCTTGAGGCGATAGTCTGCCATCGCTGTTGGTCGTATGGGCATGGAGATTGACTTTATATTGATTTTGCGTCGTATCGAGATAGGAGGAAGTCAGTTTCATACCTTATGCTTCCTCATTCCACAGAGACTCAAATTCTGCCGCAGTAGCAGTTTGGAGCCGATCTGATTGATAGAGCTCTTTTACGATCGGGTCGGGGATACGCTGAATTTCCTCTGTTTCAGGAATGTAGGTCATCTGTCTCAAAAGAGCATTATTGTCATCGCATTCATAATAGGTGTAGGCGTCGCCTTTTCCCGGAATGAACTGTATGGTCTTGAAATAACGCATGATAGGAGTTCCTTTCATAGGTAAAAGCCAATACGGCTGAGGCTGTCGTCTCAGAAAGAGATCAATAGGAAAACAAGACAATTACGGTAAACCGCTATCTGTGCTGTACGATTACGCACGTCGGCAGTAAGAGTCTTGTAACAAATACAAAGCGATATACTAAGAAGCGTAGTCTCACGATTCTCCGCCTTCACAGCTATAAACAGAAAAACTGTGTCAGACTATTCCCGACGTAATACCCGGGATTCGGAAAACAGATGACGGGCTGAAGTGGCCCCTCCAACGCAAAAACGAAGGTGTCTATAAAATCTTTTTCCGGAAAGACCATGATTAATGATATTATTTAACTTCAATACAATGATGTTTTACACCATAGAACATATTGTACCCCAAGTCCGGATTCCACACAATAATTTGAGTTTCCGTGAAAGGCAAAAAGTAATCCGGTCACGCTATGAAGTTGTGATAAAGTCAGAGCAATGCAGGTCTCTTAACTATATAATTTAATCTGTGGAGTGTCAACGGTGAGTATTCTTAACAATGAAACTTTTTATTTGGCCCTCGGTAATACCGTCGATTCTATCGTTATAACAGACATGGACAGTGTCATCCGATACGTGAACGCCGCCTTTACCAAAATTACCGGCTATGAGGCGCGCGAAGCCATCGGCCTTAAACCCAACATTTTGAAATCGGAAGCAACCACCTTACAAACCTACAAAGAAATGTGGGCTATCATTTTAAATGGGGGGTGGTGGCGCGGCGAAATTTTAAATAAAAAAAAGAATGGCAATCTCTGGTATTCATTTTTGTCCATTACCCAGATCCGCGACGATGAGGGCACGCCCATGGGCTATATTGGCATTGCCCGAGATATCACAGAAATGAAAGACCTCGAAAAACGTCTTTTCGAAATGAGTCTGGAAGCCATTTATATGCTTGCCATGGCCGCCGAAGCTAAAGATGACGTTACAGGAAGCCACCTGCGGCGGGTCCGTTACTATTCCGAGGCCATCGCACGGCAATTAGGGCTTTCCGAACCGGAAATCATTGAAATCGGCTATTCAAGTATGATGCACGATGTGGGGAAACTCAACGTGCCCGACGACGTGCTTAAAAAGCCGGGATCCCTCACGGAGCAAGAATGGGAAGAAATGAAAACACATCCCTTGAAGGGCGCCGCTATATTGAGAGATAAGCCCTTTTTCGGGGTCGCCCGCGAGATTGCCGCCAATCACCATGAGCGTTGGGATGGCAGCGGCTATCCCAAAGGAAAGAAAGGCGAAGAAATCCCTTTATCGTCCCGAATTGTCACCCTTGCTGACGTCTACGATGCCCTTACCACGGTAAGACCCTATAAAGACGCTTTTTCCGATAAAGTCGCCAAACAAAAAATCTTAGAGGGCAAGGGCACTTTTTTTGATCCTCAAGTCGTCAGCGCTTTTGAGCACCTATATGAGTGTGGTGTGATTACAAAAATAAAAGAGAAATATTCTGACGAAGCTCAATGATAAACAGAGACTGCAGTCCATCGCAGAGACGGAGCCTGAGCTTGTTGTTGTGCAGCAAGGATACCCGTTGTAAAGCTATTTTTTTAATATCGAAACGAGATTGAAACATTTTGTTCTTGCGTGATATCCTAGACTCAGGCTTTTGCGAGAAGCTTCGCCGCATCAGCGCGGAGCTTGCCTTATTTCCTTTTGGGTAAAGGTAATTGAGTGTAGGAAATTGTATATACCTAACGGAAAGTATACGCCATGGCTATGGTTAAATCTGAGTTGTCTTATATAGAACCCATTGTTGCCAAATACCCGACGACCAAAGGCGGTATACTGGCGATTTTGCAAGAAATACAACAGGTGGATGGCTATCTTTCTTCAGAAGCTCTTGACGAGACCGCCAGACTGACCGGTGTTTCTGTCAACGAAATTTACGGCGTCGCCACCTTCTACAGCTTCTACAAATTCCATCCGCCCGGCCGCCATCTAATCCAGGTGTGCTTGGGCACAGCCTGCCATGTGCGGGGCGGCGCGAAAATTATGCGCGAATTGGAACGGCTCCTGAACATTAAAGTGGGCGAAGTCACAGCCGACGGTAAATTTGAGCTGAACCGCATCGCTTGTTTGGGGTGCTGTGCCTTGGAACCTGTAGTTGCCATTGACGGCAAATTTTATCCCCGCGTAACCGTACGCAAGCTTCCCGCTATTCTTGCGGAATATGAAGACGAACAGGAATAATGCCATGGATGTCCTTGAGAAACGCTATGCGGATGCACGGAGCGAGTGGAATCAGCTGGAAAACAGCGATGTTCCGATCCTTTTTGTTGGCGCTGCCACCTGTGGCCGAGCCGCCGGCGCAGATCGGATACTGGCGGCATTACGCGAAGAAATAGCAGCGCGTAAGAGCGACGCGAAACTGGTTGAAGTGGGTTGTTTAGGTCCTTGCTATTTGGAACCGCTGGTCTATGTGCATAAACCGGGCAGTGCGCGCATATGCTACGGCAATGTAACGGAAGAGCAAGCGCGCGCCATTGTTGATCGCCATATCTATGGAGATGATCCCTGTTCCCAATGGGCTGTCGGCATCATGGGGGATGCGGCGGGGAACGGCATTCCCCGTTTTGCCGATCATGCCGTGATGCGCGATCAGCTGCGCCGTATCTTCCATAATTGTGGAATTATCGATCCCCAAAACTTCAATCATTATCTTGCCCAAGACGGCTACCGCGGATTTCTGCAGGCCCTTGAAATTGGCGCCGACAAAACCTTGGAAGCAGTGCGCGATTCAGGACTGCGCGGGCGCGGCGGCGCAGGCTTCCCCACCTTTAAAAAATGGGAGTTTTGTCGTAACAGTGCCGGTGAAAAACGTTTTCTTATTTGTAACTGCTCAGAGGGCGATCCCGGCTCTTTTATGAACCGCACTCTGATAGAGGGGGATCCCCATGCCGTTCTGGAAGGGATGCTGATTGCCGGATATGCCATGCATGCCACTGCCGGGTATATTTACTGCGGCGTAGAATATGCAACCGTCTTGAAACGCTTACGCCTTGCTATCACCCAAATGCGCGAAGCAGGCCTGTTGGGTGAACATATTGCAGGCTCTGATTTTTCTTTTGATATTTACGTTAAACGCGGCGCAGGCGCGTATGTCTGTGGCGAGGAAACCGCCTTGATTGCAGCCATAGAAAGCCGCCGCGGTATGCCGCGTCCACGTCCGCCCTTTCCCGCCGCCAGTGGGTTGTGGGGCTATCCCACTACCATTCAAAACGTGGAAACTTTGGGCAACTTGCCCATGATTCTGCGTCATGGTGCAGCATGGTATAAAGAATGCGGCAGCGAAAATAATGCAGGTACCCGTTCTTTTTCCGTAGCAGGAAGCATAAAACGGCCCGGATTGATCGAGGTGCCCCTGGGTATATCCCTCATGGACATTATTTACAAAGTAGGCGGCGGCGCGCCTATGGGTCGTTCTGTAAAAGCGGTGCAAACAGGCGGGCCTTCCGGCGGCTGCATTCCTGCATGGCGTTTTGATCTGCCTGTGGAATATGAGGCACTCGCAGAGGCCGGCAGTATTATGGGCTCCGGCGGGATGATCGTCCTTGACGAAGAAACATGCATGGTCGATCTAGTGAAGTATTTTTTAACCTTCACACAAAATGAATCCTGTGGGAAGTGCCCGCCTTGTCGTGTAGGAACCCGCGCCATGCTCTCCATTGTAACGAAAATCGCAGAGGGCCGTGGTGAACCGGAAGATTTGCAGACCTTAGAAAGTCTGGCGCGCACCGTGAAGCATGGTTCTTTATGTGGATTGGGTCAGACTGCTGCCAATCCGGTTCTCTGTACCTTGCAATATTTTAAAGATGAATTTATTACCCACATTGTTGCGAAGCGCTGTGACGCCGGCGTGTGTACTGCCTTGACGACCACGCCCTGTATGAGCGGTTGTCCCGCCGATATTTATGTGCCGGGTTTTGTTTCATTGGCCGGGCAGCGACGTTATGATGAGGCGCGCGCCCTGCTTCGGGAGCGTAATCCCTTCGCGTCTGTTTGTGCCTATGTGTGCCATCAGCCTTGTGAAAATCGCTGTCAACGGGGAAGCATTGATGAACCAGTTTCCATCGGAGAACTTTCCCGATATTTGGTTACTACGGAAATGCAGGTGGCGCCGCCGCGCGTCATTGCCAACGACGCCAACGCAAAACGTAAGATTGCCATCATCGGCGGCGGTCCCGCAGGATTGACAGCGGCCTATTTTCTCGCGCGCTTAGGCTATAAGCCCGTGCTCTACGAAGCTTCCGATTCGCTGGGCGGTATGCTGACCCAAACCATTCCGGCCTTTCGCCTGCCCCGCGAAGTGGTCGACCAAGAAATAAAAATGATCTGCGATCTCGGCGTTACTGTAGAATTCAATCAACGCCTAGGCACAAATCTGAGTTTATCCGCGCTCCGTGAAGCCGGCGTGGAAGCGGTCCTCGTGAGCAGCGGATCATCCATTCCGAATAAACTCCAGGTGCCCGGAGAAGAGACGGAAGGCGTCGTCGACGCCGGTGCTTATCTTTCCCAATATAACCAAACAGGAACCGCGCCCGCCGGCAAAAAGGTCGTGGTCATTGGCGGTAATAATGCTGCTTTAGATGCCGCACGGACTGCCAAAGAGCTCGGTGCTGAAGAAGTCACCCTTCTCTATCGGCGTACCCGAAGGGAGATGACGGCTTATGAAAACTGTATCGATGATGCGGAACGGGAAGGCGTGACAATCACCTGCCTTGCCGGACCGATGGCGGTCAATACCGAAGCCGGGCGTGTCTCCGGTCTTCGTTGTGTGCGCATGGAATTGCATGAATACGACCTGAGCGGCAGACAAGCGCCCGCCGCGCTCGGAGATAGCCAATTCGAGATCAACGCGGATCTGGTCATTGTGGCGGTGGGGCGTCAGCCGAATGCCGAATTCTCTTGGGCCGATCCAGATTTGGAAATGGATGTGAGCGGGTTTATTCGCGTCCATCCGGAATCCCAACAGAGCAGCATTCCTTGGCTCTTCGCCTGTGGTGAAGCGGCGCAAGGGGCGCGCTCCATCATTGAGGCTATCGCTTCCGGAGAACGCGCAGCCGCCGGACTTGATCATTTCTTGACAGGAGCTTCCCACCCCTTCTGGCGCGTTCAATCGCTGGTAGATACACCCTTTGATCAAGATGCCGATTTCGTTGCGACGGCAAGGCTTGTCGTGGATCGTTCTCGTGTCGAAAAGCAAAAAGATAGTTTTGAAGAAGGTGTGGGTATTTTCACCGAAGAAAACACCATAAGTCAGGCTTTGCGTTGCCTGCGATGCGATTACTGTAAAGAGCATCAATAGTCGTTTCCCCAGACGTGTTTGAGTTTAACAGACAGGATCGGATTTACATGGAACTTACCATTAATGGACAACGGGTCACAGCGGAAGCAAAAGAAACCCTTCTCGAATGTGCGCTGAGACATGATATTCATATTCCGCACTTGTGCACCCATCCCAGTCTGCCGCCCTTTGGCGCATGTAGGATGTGCATGGTCGAAATTGAGGGGATGCGAGGTTATCCCACAGCCTGTACAACGCCTGTTGCACAGGACATGGTCGTACGTACCGACACGGAACCGCTTCGTGAATTGCGTAGAAATATCCTGGGCCTGATGATGCTCGAACATCCCAGCGCTTGCCTGTTGTGCGGGCGCAGAGATGAATGTGAAGAGTTTCGGCCTGTCGCCGAGAAGGTGGGTCGTACTACCGGCTGTCACACCTGCAACAACAAAGAGCTTTGCGATGTGCGCGCCTTGGCTGAGGATCTCGGATTTTCGGCCTTGCCCGTGCCGCCCCGGTACCATTTCCGGCCTCTGGAACGCTCCGATCCCTTTATTGATCGTGATCTCAACTTGTGTATTCTCTGCGGACGCTGTGTGCGCGTTTGTAAACATCAACATGGCAAGTCCATTATTGATTTTGTGGGGCGGAGCAGTGTAGCCCGGATCGGCGAAGCTTTTGACCGCAGCCTTCTAGATGCTGATTGCCGCTTCTGCGGATCCTGCGTAGATGTTTGCCCCACAGGAAGTTTGGCGGATCGTTATGCCAAATGGTTTGGCAAAGCCGAAACATGGGCGCAGACAAGTTGTGTCCTTTGTGATGAAAGATGTACCCTTAACATTGGCATTGTAGACGAAAAAGCCATATCTGTCCGTGCTGTCGATGAGGACAAGCCTTTGTGTGTGCTGGGACGTTTTGCAACAGCGCCGCTTATGAATCATAGCGAACGGCTCCATGTGCCGCAGATTCGTGTCGGTGAAAACCTGCGCGAAGTGAATTGGGACGCGGCTTTGGCACATGCCGCAGAAAAATTGATGCCCTACAAGGGCACTTCATTTGCGCTGGTTTGCGATGCCCAGCTGCCCGAAGAACATCGCTTCATCTTAAAGGCATTCACTGAAAAGGTCATGGATTCTCCCCACTATATCGAATTGGATGCCAACAAAAATGGCAGCGAGAAGGCTGACTTGCCTGAAGCATGTAAAGCCGTCATCGCTGTCGGAAACCTTTTAACAGACGCGCAATGTCAAAGATTGGAATTAGTACTTGTCCAAGATGCCTATACGTCTGTCATGTTAGACAAGGCTCAAGTGGTTTTTCCCGCTGCCGTCTTCACAGAAACGAATGGAAGCATCGCAGACCGCGACAAAATATACCGGCCTTTATTCCAAGTAACAACACCGCCGGGACAAGCCAAAGCAGATTGTGAAATTATCATTGCGCTTGCAAAAGAACTTGGCGCGGAACATG
This sequence comes from Candidatus Hydrogenedentota bacterium, assembly GCA_012523015.1. Taxonomy (NCBI): domain Bacteria; kingdom Pseudomonadati; phylum Candidatus Hydrogenedentota; species Candidatus Hydrogenedentota bacterium. Next base: position 4,039 of record JAAYJI010000296.1, on the reverse strand, counting down.
TTGTAGCAGATGATACCGTTGCAAAGTTGACGCAAACGGCAGCGCCCATCCTTTGCGAAAAAAGGAATACAGTTCCGCCCGCCGCCGCTGATCCTAAAAAGCGCGCTCTTTTCTTTAGAGGGCATTCCATTGACGCTCTCGTAAAGGGACTGGATTCTTTGCCCGCATCAGGACAAAGAATTCAGGAAACGACAGAAGCGGCAGTTGTTGCCCCTGTGCCGGGCACGCCGCCGGAAGCGTTTCAGATTCTTGCTAAACGAGAAATTTCACCCAATAATCACGAGATTGTGTTTTATGCGCCCGTAGTGGCGAAAAAAGCGCGGGCAGGTCAGTTCGCCATTATTATGGCTGACGCCACCTCGGAACGGGTTCCTTATACCCTCTGTGATTGGGATGCCGACGCGGGGACCATCACGCTGATTGTGCAGGAAAAAGGACAAAGCAGCCGTAAACTTGCACTCATGCAGGTCGGTGATAAAGCCGCCCATATCGTCGGCCCCCTGGGCACCCCCTTGGATATAAAAAAGTACGGTACCGTCGTGCTTTTAGGAGGATGCTACGGACTGGGAGCCCACATAGCGATTGCCAAAGCATTAAAAGACGCCGGGAACCACGTTGTGATTATGGTCGAAGCACGAAGTCACTATCTCCATTATTATGAAAATGAATTAGCACAAGTGGCAGACGAATATATCGCCTCCACCATCGACGGTTCTAATGGAGTGCGAGGTCATGCCATTGACGTGTTACTGCGCCGATTGAAGAAGGGCGCCCATGTTGATCTCGCTATCGCGGTGGGCTGTCCCTTTATGATGAAAACTGTAGCTGCTGAATTGAAAGATATTGACTGTCCCGTCCTTGCTGCGCTCAATCCAATTATGTTGGATGGCACAGGCATGTGTGGCGCATGCCGTGTTACCGTTGATGGTGAAACAAAATTCGCCTGTGTTGACGGGCCCTTTTTCTCTGCTCATCAGATAGATTGGGAAGAATTAAAAGATCGACGCAACGCCTACAGCGAAGCGGAGATTGGTTCCTTGTTATCTACAGAACCCGTTGTACGCACCCATCACGCCCATGGTCATGGATGCGGCTGCGGAAAAGCATAAGTACCCCTGTAACGGAAGATTAAATTATGGCAGACCTTCGAAATGCAGATGACGCTTTGACAAAACCAAAGCCGAAAAAAGTGCGCCCGCCCCGGCAGGCTATGCCCGAACAAGCGCCGGAAGATCGTGCGCGAAATTTCCTGGAAGTGCCCTATGGCTATACGCCGGAACTTGCCATGCTGGAGGCAAGCCGCTGCCTCAACTGCAAAAAACCAAAATGTGTGGACGGCTGTCCCGTTCATGTGGATATTCCCGGGTTCATTGTATTGGTACAAGAGGGCAAATTTGTCGAGGCGGCACAGCATCTCAAAATACAAAATGCCTTGCCCGCTATTTGCGGAAGGGTCTGTCCCCAAGAAGAGCAGTGTGAACGGCTCTGCATTTTGGGTATTAAAGGCGAACCCGTTGCTGTCGGGCGATTAGAGCGTTTTGTTGCTGATTATGAACGAGATTCCGGCACTGTTGCCATTCCCGAGTTGCCGCCCAGAAGCGGAAAAAAAGTCGCCATTATCGGGGCTGGTCCTGCGGGATTGACTGCAGCAGGTGATCTTGTGCGCATGGGGCACGAAGTGACAGTCTTTGAAGCCCTTCAAGAAACGGGCGGCGTTCTCGTCTACGGGATCCCTGAGTTCCGCTTGCCCAAAGAAATTGTAAAAGCAGAGGTACAGTTCCTTGAGGCAATGGGCGTCTCTTTTGTCATGAATTTTGTGGTAGGGCGAAATGCCTCTATCCCGGAACTTCTAGAGGAAGAGGGCTTTGATGCCGTGTTTATCGGAACAGGAGCCGGGCTGCCCGCCTTCCTGGGCATTCCCGGCGAGAATCTGGTCGGTGTATACAGCGCCAATGAATATTTGACCCGATCAAACCTCATGAAGTCCTACCTTTTCCCAAAATATGACACCCCGCCTATTCGTCGCAAACGTGTCGCTGTTGTTGGCGGCGGTAATGTGGCGATGGACTCAGCACGCACAGCGTTGCGGCTCGGCGGAGACGTCCATATTGTCTACCGGCGCGCGAGGGAGCAGATGCCCGCCCGCTTAGAAGAAATTCATCACGCCGAAGAAGAAGGCGTCAAAATGAAATTGCTCACCAATCCCAAGCGGATTTTGGGCGACGACAACCATCGAGTCATCGGCATCGAATGTATACAAATGGAACTGGGTGAACCCGACGAATCTGGACGCCGACGCCCGGTACCCGTCAAAGATTCGGAATTTGTCATTGATGTGGATACCGTTGTTATTGCCATTGGCAATAATCCTAATCCCTTAATCCCGAGATCTATGCCTGAGCTTGCCCTCTCGAAATGGGGAACCATTGTGGTCGATGAAGAGACCATGGCCACCTCCGTTAAAGGCGTATTTGCCGCAGGAGATATCGTTTCCGGAGCCGCTACCGTAATCAGCGCCATGGGACAGGCGCGGACGGCTGCCGCAGCCATTGACCGATACTTACAGGGAGATGCTATTTCTTTTGTAAATGAGTCTGCGCAAAACTAAAACTTTATATCGCTATTAAAAAAATACACAATCCGCTGGTATCAAAAGTAAAAGCTGATGAACAAGATCGAAGCCAAAACGATAGCTCATAACCTTTCCTTTAGTTTCCACAGCCGTATAAACAGTGCTGCTATGTTGTAACTTTAAAAATCGCAGTATAAATAGTTTGATAAGTAAAGAGCCTTTTTGCTTGACATAACGACCTCCGTGTGGTAGCATTAAGACGCTAAAAGAGATTGTGATCAATGTGGCGGCAAGCTAGCGTTGTCGCTGCTTGATGGGAATCAAATAAAACGAATCGATGTTAAATAGTGATAGGACATCTCTAACCTGTAAAGGGTAAAGCCCATGCGTGCTAAACAAATACTCGTCGTTACGATCTTTTCTTTGCTCTTTGTGTTGGGACCCGGGGCTTTCGCCGCGCCAAAGCCTTGTCCTATCAACAGCGCTGACGTCTATGACACAATAACAGACATTGCCTTCCTTATTTTCGATCACGACGACAATGGATACATCACCTCTGAAGAAGTGAGCGCCATTTCGCCTGAACTTGCCCAAAGCGCCGGTTCATATTTAAGCAAATGGGAAAACGGTATCAGTCGTTGGTGGTTTCATAGGATTATGGAAACCTTAAATCTCTTCAACTATGTGGATAAAAATCGGAATGGTTTGATCGAGTTCGAAGAGGTGGAAGAGTTCATTCCGGAAGATATTTTTGCCTATCTGGATATGAACGATAATAGCGTTATTGACTGTGAAGATTGGGCACGTATTACAGCGCCCTACACGAGCTCCGATGTTGAAGGAGGCTGTGGAACTCTAGATCTTTTGGCCATTATAGTAAATGGCGGCATGACATTTGTCGACCTCACGAATGACGGATATATTTCACAAACTGAAATCGCCTTACTTGCTGACGAATATGCCGATCCTATTTTACTTATCATAGATCGTGATGGCGACGACAAAATCTCCGAAGCAGAGCTCTTTTCCTTTATTGAAGCCATCCCCATCAATATCGTTAATGTCCTCGATAGGAACGGCGACGGCGCTATCCAAAAGGACGAGGTCTCTTTTGTCCCCGATTTGGTTTTCATGGCCCTCGATAAAAATCATGACAATCAATTGGATTGCGAGGATGCCCCAAAAATACCGGTAGAAGAACCGATCGAAGACGCTTGTCCTTTGCCTGAAATTGGCATTATGGAAGTCTTTGACCTAGCAGTTACTTGGCTCGATACCAATGGCGATGGCGCCCTTTCTCTTGATGAACTCCGCGCAATTTATACTGGTTTAGAAGAAGAATGGTTTAAAACGATTGACCTCAATCGTGATGGTCGATTAAGTCGAAATGAATTGAGTATTTTTGTGGCACTGGCCCCTATCCCCGGAGATTTGCTCTCGTTGATAGACAGCAATGGCGACCGGCTG